>JANPGT010000949.1:0-9345 GCA_031424135.1 Chitinophagaceae bacterium | reverse complement strand
GCCACTAAACACCTGCTGATGCCCATCCCCAATTCAGAGCTGGATGTAAACCCCAACATGAAACAGAACACAGGATATTAATAGTTGTTTTTCATTTGCAAGCAGTATATGGTTAAAACCGGGCCCTCTTTTCTGGAGGGCCTTTTTTAAAATTGACTTTATGAAACAAACAATAAAAAATGTTTTTCTCCTGCTCTTATTGCCGTTGCTGGCCTGTTCAAAGAAACCGGATAAAAAGCAGGCACCAAATGCAGTTCCGCTGATAAGTGTGCAGGCAAGTCTTGTAAAAACCAATCCATTTACATTTAGTTTTTCAGCTACTGCCAGCGATGCGGACAATGATCCGCTGGTATATACCTGGAATTTTGGAGAAGGTACCTCCCGGCAGGGTAGTGCCAAAGAAGATTTTTCCTTTACAGACAATAATGTGTACACGGTAAAAGTGGCCGTAACGGATGGTAAATCTGCACCGGTAGAAACCAGCGTACGCATTTCAACCGCTGTTGAAACAATTACCATTAACAGCACCCAGCGTTACCAATCTATAACAGGTTTTGGTGGCTTTGGCGCCCAGGATGTACCCTGGAGTGCCGGACCGTTTACCAGTTCGGAATACATTGGACGCCTGATTGATTTGGGCGTCACCATCATCCGCGATGAAGTACCCACCAGTTTTGAATATACCAATGACAATGCAGACCCTTTTGTAACGGATCTTTCTAAATACAATCTGAATACCGCGGTACAGGGCGAGCACAATCCACTGGGTACCCGCCTGCAGTTTTTAAAAGATGCCAAAGCAGCGGGTATCAGCACTTTTATTGCTACCGTGTGGAGCCCGCCCTTTTGGATGAAAACCAATAACCAGCTGGGCAATGGTACCAATAGTAATGCAGCACCGGCTTATAGTAACAGTCCCACAAGTGCCAATAACCAGTTGCGTACGGATATGTACGACGAGTTTGCAGAAATGTGCGCAGCCTATGTGAAAATTATAAAACAGCAAACAGGGATTGATATCTATGCCTTCAGTATACAGAATGAACCGCGCTTCTCGCAGACCTATCAGTCCTGTGTCTATAACGGCGAAGCCATGCGCAACCTCCTGAAAGTAGTGGGTAAACGTTTCAGGGATGATGGACTGGCCACAAAATTATTCCTGCCGGAGGATGTGGGTTATCTTGATGGTGTTTCGGGTATGGTGCTGCCAACTTTGAACGATGCGGAGGCAAGACCCTATGCTGATATTGTTGCCGTGCATGGCTATGCGTTGGATGGCATCACTGCCAATAGTCCCAGTGCGCAAACCTGGCAAACCATGTACAACTGGGGTGGGCAGTATGGCAAGCCTTTGTGGATGACAGAAACTTCGGGATTTAAAAACGACTGGAGCGGTGCCATGGCGCTGGCAAAAGCCATGTACACGGCATTGAAGTTCGGCAATGTGTCTGCCTGGGTTTTCTGGACGCTCAGCACCAGCACGCTTGATGAATACAGCCTGATGAGTTCCGCAGGGATCAAAAGCAAGCGATATTATACCGCGAAGAATTTTTACAAATTTATAAAGCCGGGTGCAGTGCGTGTAAACGCTGCTGCCAACGAAAGCAGTGGCATATTTCCCCTTGCCTTCCTACATACAGCTAACCTGGAAACCACCCTGGAACTCATCAATGATAACGCGGTGCCAAGGGTGATACAACTGGCAGGGGCCGGGCTGCCCAGCAGCTTTAACCAGTACAATACTACGGCTACGGATGACTGCGCAGACGCCGGCGTAGTAAGCAGCACGGGTCGCATTGTGCTGCCGGCCAACAGCGTGGTAACACTGTACCACAAGGATTGATTGATGCAGGCAGTGAACCTGCTTCCATATAAAGCCAGTATTAATTTTTCCTTAATTGTGTAATAGAGGTAATGATAAGATGTACTTTTATCCGTGTGCGGGAGGTCGTTTTTTTGCGCAGATTGCTGTTATCATGAAATACATCATTTATGAACAGGAGGAACTGTTTACTTCTATTATTGGCGATATTTGTTTATGCGGGTGCCGGTGCCCAGGGTAAAAAAACTAACCGGGAAAAGCCCGGTAGTAAAAATGCTGGTATGACCGTAGCCACCTATAATATCCGTTATGCCAACCGCGGTGATTCTGTTAACGGCAATGGTTGGATGCAGCGACTGCCGGTCATTGCGCAGCTGATTAAATTTTATGATTTTGATATTTTTGGTACACAGGAAGGATTGTTCAAGCAGGTAGAGGGTTTAAAAGACAGCCTCGAGGGTTATACTTATATTGGCGTTGGCCGCGATGACGGCCAGCAGGCAGGAGAATATGCTGCCATTTTCTATAAAACAGCTAAGTTTCAACTGCTTGACAAGGGCAATTTCTGGCTGTCGCCCATCACTGATAAACCCAATAAAGGATGGGATGCCGCACTGCCGCGCATCTGCTCCTGGGGTAAGTTTAAAATCATCGAAACCGGTTTTGAATTTTATCTTTTCAACCTGCACATGGATCATATCGGCGTGCAGGCACGGGCAGAAAGTGCCAAACTGGTGTTGTCAAAAATTGCAGGCTTCCCTTCTGCAACGCCGGTGATTCTTACGGGCGATTTTAATGTTGACCAGCACAATGAAAGTTATGCGCTGATTAATAACTCAGGTGTATTAAAAGACAGTTACGACAAAGCGGGGGTAAAGTATGCATTGAACGGCACTTTCAATAATTTTAAGCCAGACAGCAGGACAGAGAGCCGCATCGACCATATTTTTGTAAGCCCGGCATTTACGGTACAGCGATATGGTATACTTACAGACAGCTATCGCCTCAAAATAACAGATACCGCTGCTGCACCCATTACGGCTAAACCAGCAGGCATGTTTACAGCAAGACTGCCTTCCGATCATTTTCCGGTAATGGTAAAACTGGAATACCGTTGAATGCATAATGGCCATCGCAGTTAAACCGGCAATTATAATGATAACTGCTGCTGCAGCTATTCAATACAAAATAGTATGAAACAGTTTACCCGTTCTTTTTGCAGTTTTCTTTTTTCTGCGGTTTGTTTGCAGCAGGCGTATAGCCAGTCACCCGTGAAACATGTAATCGTAATAACGGTAGATGGCTTCCGCCCGGATTTTTACCTTGACAGCAGCTGGCATGCCACCCATATCCGTGCATTAATGAAAGATGGAGCACATACACTTGGCCAGAACAGTGTTTTTCCGTCTATGACTTATCCATCGCATACCACTATTGTTACCGGCGTGCAGCCAGCCGTACATGGGGTCTATTACAACAAAGTGTTTGAACCCGCAGGAGCAACCGGTAAAATCTACTGGAACGACAGTTCTATAAAAGCGCCCACTTTGTGGAAGGCAGCAGCGGAAAAAGGAATGAAAGTAAGCTCCCTGTTCTGGCCGGTTTCTGCAGATGCGCCGGTTACTTACAATATTCCTGATATGGCAGATATGGGCGATAGCCTGCAGGCAGCATTCAGCCGCCCGGCCGGGTTTATTAATACGCTGAGCAATGAAGTTTTCGGCGGTGTACGCAAAATTGATTTTGGCAATGATCAGAATGTGGCGAAGATTGCGGCATATGTCATCAAAAAAGATCAACCCAACCTGATGACCATTCATTTCTTTTCTGTAGACCATGCAGAACACATGAATGGAAGGGAGGGGCCCATGGTAAGAGAAGCGGTGGCCAGTGCAGACAGCGGGGTGGGTATTATTGTGGATGCACTCAAGCAATCCGGTATATGGGAAAACACGGTTATCATTGTAACGGGCGATCATGGTTTTGTAACGGTGAATACCACCATAAGTCCCAATACCTGGTTAGCGGCCGCCGGCTTGCTGAACAATACAAAAACAGGTGATTGGAAGGCACAGTTTTTTACGGTAGGTGGTTCGGCATGGTTATACCTGAAAGATAAAAACGATGTGCAGACCCTGCAAAAAGTAGAAGCCTTACTGGCCAATCTTCCTGCAGAACAGAAAAAATATTTCCGTGTCATCCCCCGCAGGGAACTGGATGCTGCAGGTGCCAATCCTGAAGTGGCGCTGGCGCTCAGTGGTGAAAACAATGCCTCCCTGGATGCCGCTGTTAACGGCCCTTCGGTTAAACCAGGTAAGGGCGGTTCTCACGGCTATATACCAGATTTTTTTGAAATACGCACCGGCCTGGTGGCCCACGGACCGGGCATACAGAAAGGCGGGGTTGTGAAGATGATGAATGAACGCGATATAGCGCCGTTGATAGCCCGCCTGCTGGGCATTGATTTTCCTTCAGCGGCAGGCCAGGTGCCGGCGGGTCTGCTCAAAAAATAAATAATGGCCATTACTACTTTGCAATAGCAGCTGTACAAAGCTGCTTTTTTGTTTTGTGGCTGGCTGTTCTATTTTTTACTGCTGCGCCATCCGGTAAAAAAAGCTTATTTTAAATACCCGGAAAATTTAGTCCCCGTTTACTAAAAGATTTATTGGCCAATGAACCATCCGTCTAACGATACTGCGTCAAGGAGGAAATACGCATTGCTGCCGCTTTTTTTCGCTATTGTTTTTTTAACCGGCGGCAGTTATTTTATCTATCAATATTTTTTTTCGGGGAAAGCGGGTACAAGGCATTTAGTAGAAAATACAGATTGGAAAGAGTATAATGGCGACGGCAGCCGCAGCCATTATTCGGCGCTCGACCAGGTGAACAAAGAAAATGTACAGCAGCTAAGCATTGCGTGGGAATACGCGTCCGGCGGTGCTGATACGGTCAATAACCGGTCGCAAATACAATGCAACCCGGTTATTGTAAACGGGGTGTTGTATGGCGTTAGTGCCAATACGCAGGTATTTGCGCTGGAGGCAGCTACCGGAAAGCAGCTATGGAAGACGGCTTTGAAAGACAATGGCGGTACTACCAGCAGGGGCATCACTTATTTTGAAGACAGCACTATAAAAGGAATTTTCTTTGGCGCCGGGAAATGGTTGTATGCGCTGGATGCTGCTACAGGGTTGCCCCTGACTGATTTTGGTGACAGCGGGAAAATTAATCTGCAGCAGGGGCTTGAAAGAAAGGGCAGCGATAATTATGTAGTGTCCAATACGCCCAATACCATTTTCAAAAATCTTATTATTACCGGTGTAAGGGTAGCAGAATCTGAAACAGCATTGCTGGGCGATATAAGGGCCTACGAAGTGCATTCAGGTAAATTGGTTTGGACGTTCAGGACCATTCCTGCACCGGGCGATACAGGATACAATACCTGGTCGGCCAACCCCAGGGATCATCTCGGCGGTGCCAATGCCTGGGCTGGCATGGCCATCGATCGCGAACGTGGTATCGTATATATTCCCACCGGCTCTGCTGCCTTCGATTTCTTTGGTGGTAACCGCAAAGGAGATAATCTTTTTGCCAACTGCCTGCTGGCCCTGGATGCCGCTACCGGCAAAAGGCTTTGGCATTTTCAACTGGTGCACCACGATATATGGGACCGCGATCCACCGGCACCACCCAACCTGGTAACAGTAACGCACAATGGAAAAATAACAGATGCGGTAGCACAGGTGACCAAGCAGGGCTATGTCTTTGTTTTTGACCGTGTAACCGGCGCGCCGCTTTTTCCAATAGCAGAACAACCTTTTCCTGTGGATGCCATTGCAGGCGAATTCCCGGCTGCTACGCAACCGGTTCCGGTAAAGCCTGCACCATTTACCAGGCAAAGTTTTACAGAGAAAGATTTTAATTCGTTTGTAGCCGGCAAAGACTCGCTGCTGCAATTGTTGCGAAAGGCAAGAACCGGTAGTGCTTATATTCCTGTGACCAGGGAAATGACCATCTTCTACCCTGGTACCGACGGTGGTGCACAATGGGGTGGGGCAGCAGCTGATCCTTCCGGTGTGTTATATATTCCTGCCAAAGAATTACCCTGTTATACTTCACTGGTAGACGCAGGCCAGGCTGCTGAAAATAAGTTGCAAACAGGCGCTACATTATACGGTACTTACTGTGCTTCCTGCCATGGTAAGGAACGCGAAGGCAATCACGATGGCTCTTATCCGTCCTTACTGGGTATCGGCAAGCGGCAGACCGGGACCGGTATGCTGCAGCAATTGGCAATAGGTAAAGGTATGATGCCTTCGTTCTCACATATTCCCGAAGAGCAGCGCAGGGCGATCGTCGATTTTCTGTTGGATAAAAAAAGCGGACATACAATACTGGCAGCAGCGCCTGTACAGCCGGGCCTTCCCTACAAACATACTGGGTACAACCGTTGGTATGATGCAAATGGTTACCCGGTAAACAATCCGCCATGGGGTACACTTACTGCCATTGATCTGAATACCGGCGAACATAAATGGCAGATTGCCCTGGGAGAATACAAGGCACTGGTGGAAAAAGGTATACCAGCTACGGGCACTGATAATTACGGCGGTCCGCTGGTAACCGCGGGCGGGCTCTTATTTATTGCCGCCACCCGCGACGAACAGTTCAGGGCGATTGATAAGCAGAACGGCAAAATTGTATGGCAAACCCAACTGCCCGCTGCAGGCTATGCATCGCCCAGCACGTATGCCGTTAACGGCAGACAATACATTGTAATTGCCTGCGGTGGTGGCAAGCTGAATACCAAATCAGGCGACAGGTATGTAGCATTTGCACTTCCATAATAAATGCTGTTGCTGTATGCCCCCGCTGGAATGGCGCTTCAGATTTTGATGAAACCAATACAATTATGACATGCCATTGGTCTTGCTTCCGGGCATGTAAAGGCAGATTTTCATCCAGCCAGAAATATTTACCTCAAAGGCCACAAATCTTTATAATTTAGAAGCCGGTTTTATTGTATGCCAGTTATAAAACAGGCAACCTGCAATAATATATCATTCATCTTTTAGCATCAATTAATATGGAAACAAAAGGCTTCAGAAGTACAGGCTGGTTCGGACGCAAGGGTAAGGATGGACTGATTTACAGATCCTGGTTCAGGAAACAGGGCATTCCCGCAGATGAACTTGCCGGTAAGCCCATCATTGGTATTTGCAATACATGGTCTGAGCTAACACCCTGTAATTCTCATTTCAGGGAACTGGCAGAGCATGTGAAGAAAGGTATTTTTGAGGCCGGGGGTTACCCGGTGGAATTCCCGGTAATGTCACTCGGTGAAACATTGATAAAACCCACTGCCATGCTCTACCGCAACCTGGTAAGTATGGATGTGGAGGAATCCATACGGGCCAATCCGATGGACGCCGTGGTATTGCTCTGCGGTTGTGATAAAACAACACCTGCCCTGGTAATGGGCGCCTGCAGTGTAAACCTGCCTACCATTGTAGTATCTGGTGGTCCAATGCTGACGGGCAAATATAAAAACCGCGATATCAGTACCACCGATGTATGGCGGTTTACCGAAGAATACCGCCAGGGTAAAATGAGCGATGAAGAACTGTCGCTGGCAGAAGCGGGCATGTGCCGCAGCGACGGACATTGCGCTGTAATGGGCACTGCCTCTACCATGGCCTGTATGGTAGAATCGCTGGGTATCTCCTTGCCGCAGAATGCTGCCATTCCTGCACCGGATGCCGCCCGTAAAATAATGGCGCATATATCTGGTCGTGAGATTGTGAAAATGGCGCACGAAAACCGCCGCCTGTCGGACGTGCTTACGCGCGAAGCCTTTGAAAATGCCATTATGGTAAACGCAGCCATTGGCGGTTCTACCAATTTTGTCATTCACCTGCTGGCCATTGCTGGCCGTATAGGTATTGATCTTGATTTGTCTGATTTCGATAAATACTCCACCGGCATTCCGCTGATTGCAAACCTGCAGCCTTCCGGTAAATATTTTATGGAGGATTTGTACTACGCGGGTGGATTGGTAGCAGTAATGAACCAATTGCTGCCTTACCTGCACAAAGACTGTATTACAGTCAATGGAAAAACCATTGGGCATAATTGTGCCAACCAGCCTAACTATAATGAATCGGTGATTGCAACGGTAGATAAACCCTTTAATGCTATTTCCGGCATTGTGGTGTTGAAAGGAAACCTGAGCGTCGATGGCGCAGTAATAAAACCTTCGGCTGCCAGTCCGCACCTGATGCAGCATACCGGTAAAGCCGTGGTGTTTGAAGACATTGACGACTACAAAATAAAAATAGATGATCCCAACCTGGAAGTAGATGAAACCAGCGTATTGGTATTAAAGAATGTGGGGCCTAAAGGTTACCCCGGCATGCCGGAAGTAGGCAATATGTCGCTGCCCGCAAAACTGCTGAACAAGGGTGTTACCGATATGGTGCGCATCTCCGACGGAAGAATGAGTGGTACCGCATTTGGTACCGTGGTACTGCATGTTACGCCCGAAGCAGCGGCAGGCGGTACACTGAATATTATTGAGGATGGGGATGTGATTACGCTGGACGTGGCCAACCGCATCCTGCATGTAGATCTATCAGATGAAGAAATAGCAAAAAGGAAGGCGCATAAAAAGCAAACCGTGAAGTTTGAAGAAAGGGGATACGTGCAATTGTACCAGCGCCATGTAGAGCAGGCCAACCTGGGTGCCGATATGGACTTCCTGCGCGGCGGTTCCGGCAGTCAAGTGAGCAGGGACTCGCACTAGGATTATTTTGAATGTTAAATTATAAATTTTGAATGAGGCACTGCGTATGCTGTCTCTATTGAATTCGTCATTCAAAACTCAAAATTTAAAATAATAACAAGTGTTTTTTCCAGTATTATTTTGAGTGTTAAATTATAAATTTTGAATCAGGTGCCGCGTATCTCTTGAAGGTGTTTTTTGAAGTGTCTGCACCCGGCCTCATTTAAAATTCAAAATTCAAAATTTAAAATAATAACAGATGTCTTTTCAAAATAAAACAGCCATTGTAACAGGTGCCGGGCAGGGTATAGGTTTTGAAATTTGCCGCCAGCTGGGGGCTGCAGGCGCCAATATTATTTTAAACGATATTGATCCGCTGCTGGCCGCCAAAGCTGCGCAGCAACTGACTGATGAAAAAGTGGTTTGCAGTTGCATTGCCGGAGATTCCGGTTCGATGACTTGCATTCAACAGATGGTGGATACCGCAGTGGCTGATTTTGGTTCGCTGGATATTGTTATTGCCAATGCCGGTATCACGCTCTTTGGCGATTTTTTTGAATATACTCCCGAAGCTTTTAATAAAGTAATGCAGGTAAACCTGGGCGGTAGTTTTTTTCTTGCGCAGGCCGCCGCCAAACAAATGAAACAACAGCCCAATGGTGGCGCTTTGTTGTTCATGTCCTCCGTTACCGGCCACCAGGCGCATAAACAACTGGCAGCCTATGGTATGACCAAGGCCGCA
>JANPGT010000948.1:0-6538 GCA_031424135.1 Chitinophagaceae bacterium | reverse complement strand
AAAAAATACCCGTAGTAAGTTCACAGGGTTTTACACCAGTAGCCATGCCGGAAGCACCTGCTGTGAGGCATCACCACACGCCTTCTTTCAACCAGCGTAAAAGCCAGGGACAGCACCAGGGTAACAACAGGGACAATAACGGCAACAGGCCCTCAAGGAATTATTCGCAGCGCGCCGTAGCCAGGTAACCAGTAATATATTTTGCCGGATGCGCCGGCAGTCAAGTTTTATACAACAGGGAATAGCATGAAAATTTTTCATGCTATTTTTTTTATGGGTAATTTCAAAGCAATGTCATTTAGGTAAGCTACTCACCCCGTCACGCCAGGGCGTGACACCCCTCTCAGCAACGCAGAGAGGGGAAGCGCATCGCAGATGCGCAGGGGTGAGTTATACTAAATAAACGCCACTGAATATTAAAACAACCGCTTTTAAAAAACTGCAGGTATGAAAAAACTATTGCTTTTTCCATTGCTTATTTTATTTGCCCGGCTGTTGGCCCAGCAAAAAATTGATCTTGTGATCAGCAACCCCACCATCATCAACGTAGACAATGGCAGCATTACACGGCACAGGGATATTCTTATCAGCGGAAATAAAATTGCTGGCATTGTTCCGCACCGCGAAAAATACAGCAGCGGCATTACCGTAGTGGATGCCAGCAACAAATATGTAATACCGGGATTATGGGATATGCACATGCATTTTGGAGGTGGAGATTCGCTGGCGGAGGAAAACAAAGCGCTGCTGCCCCTCTTTCTTGCCAATGGTATTACTGCGGTAAGGGATGCGGCAGCCGATATCAGTCCCTATGTATTGCAATGGCGTACACAGGTAGCTGCCGGCAGCCTGCAGGGACCCACCATATTCACTTCGGGGCCAAAGCTGGAAGGCATTAAATCCATCTGGGCCGGCGATCTGGAAGTGGGCTCCGTAGATGGAATGAAGAAAGCAATGGATTCGTTGCAGGGACTTAAGGTGGATTTTATAAAAATAACAGACAATACCATACTGCCCGAAGTATACCTGGCTGCTGTCAAAGAGGCACGTAAAAGAAGGATTCCGGTGTCTGGCCATATACCCTATGTACTAACGATGCAGCAGGTAGCGGATGCAGGCCTGTCTTCGGTTGAGCATATGGGTTATGTGCTGAAAGCGGGCGCGAAAAATGAAGCGGCGATTGCCCGTCAGCTGGCAGCCGGTTCCATTACCGGCCGCGATGTAATGCCACTGGTATTGCAGCATTTTGATACTGCTTATGCCATCGGCATCTACAAAATGATGGCGGCCAAAGGCGTTGCCGTAGTGCCTACGCTTTCCATCAGCCGCACTACTGGCTATCTTGACCAGGAAGATCATTGGAAAGATGAGTACCTGAAATACCTGGGCCAGGGCTTGAAGAATACTTACTGGTGGAGGGTAAAAAGAGCAGCGGCTGATACCAAAGAAGCCATCGCCCTGAGGCATACAATATTTGAAAAATCGGCCGGGCTGCTGCCATTGCTGCACAGGGCCGGCGTAACCATTATTGCCGGAACAGATGCCGGTTACCTGAATTCATTTGATTATCCGGGCCAGTCTCTGCACACAGAACTGGCACTGATGGTGCAATACGGCCTTACGCCGCTGCAAGCCCTGCAGGCCAGTATCATAAATGGCCCGGGCTACTTTCAGCTGAAAGAGCAGTATGGAAAAATTGCGAAGGGATTTTATGCTGATTTGCTGCTGCTGGAGGCTAACCCACTGGAAGATATCACCCATACGCAAAGGATAAACAGCGTCATTGCAAAAGGCCACTATATGAGTCGGGCAACGCTGGATACCCTGCTAAAAGAAATAGCGGCAAAAGCCGCCGCCAGTCCATTCAGGAGTATTGAGTAATTGTTGACAGAAAGATTTCAGCCGGCAAGCTTGCTGCCGGTGTAACCAAATGAACAAAGGAGCAACTAAATGCCCCGCTTTATTTGATCAACTGCACATTGATGGCGTTGGCGCCTTTAGGACCCATTTCCACTTCAAAGCTTACTTTGTTGTTTTCTTTTACCGCTTCTTTCAATGCATTGATATGCACAAAAATGCTTTCCTGTGTTTCCAGGTCTTTAATAAAACCGTAGCCTTTGGAATCATTGAAAAAGGTAATTATGCCCTTGCGTATCAGGTCTTCAGGGTTGATGGGTGCCTGTTTGGGTACACCTATCTCAATGTCTTCTGCATTGATGGTAATTTTCTTTCTTGGATCCGGTGGTTTGGATGAAAGATTGCCATTTTCATCAAGGTAAGCCATCATGTTTTCCAGGCTATTGCCGTCTTTTGCCTTTTCCTGGCGCTCTTGCTTTCTTTCTGCTTTTTCTTTTTTGTTTTGTTGTTTTTTCTTTTCTCTTTCCTTCTTATTCCATGTTTCTGCCATAGTATATAAAAGTTTAGTTAAAAAATAGTGCCAAGTGAAAAAGGTGATACTGCGAAGGTGGTTTCGGCGAAAATGCCGCTGTTCCGGGGTCGGTGTAAAGATAAGCTTTTTTATCGGTAATTGGGCATGCATACTGCTGCAAAAGGTACTGGTTGACTGCGCCCGCTGTTCGATGTGTATAAAGGGCTGAAACAGCGTATTGGCGGCAGTATTCCAGCCCCATTGAAAGGCCGCGGTGGATAAAATGGGATAAAGTTGATTATTAAGCCTACCTTACCATAATGGGTGAAGACAAAATAGTGCAGTTTGTTTGCTTTGAAACAACGCTGGACACAGCACAGTTTATTACGCAATGGGAGCAGTACAACAGGTCAGTAAACAGTGATGCAGATGTTACGCTGCAACGATCAGAAAAAAACGGCGCCTTTAAGTATATTGCGCAGCACCGCTGCGCGGCAGGAGAACTGCAGTTTATTTTTGCAAAGGCAAAAAAATCTTCCCGTATTCCTGAAGTGGAAATAAAAGCGAAACAGGCCGGTGGCTATGCCATTGTACAGGCAGAAAGAATCAATGATGCCCACCCTGACGAAAGCAAGGTTTTTGCTTTTCTTACCGATCCCCGGTCGGTACTGGATGATTACCGGCAGCTGATCAATCACGGCAAGCTGAATATTTATGAAGCCTGGTACGAAAACTGCCAGTACGCTTTTGTGCTGGAATTCTTCGTAAAGAACAAACACCTGCTATTGCTGCTGGAACAGTTAAAAGCGCTGAACGTGCACGAAGCTGGTGTATATAAAGAATGTGCTTTACAGGCTTCCTGACATACAGACTCCTCATCTTTTTAAAAGCAAAACCGGCGGTGGTCATCACCGCCGGTTTTTTTAGGCTGCTGTATCCTGAAGACCGCATTGTTCATTTATTTTACTGCTGCTGCGCCCGCAGTAGCTACCGCATGGTCATTTTCATCGGTGCTGCCCGATACCCCAATAGCACCAATCACTTCGCCGGCTGCATCTTTGATGATCACGCCTCCCGGAAAAGTAATTAATCCGCCATTGGAATGCTCAATATTGTACAGTGACCCTCCGGGTTGTACCAAAGGACTCAATGCTGCGGTGTCCATCGTAAACCAGGCAGCTGTTTTTGCCTTTTTAAATGAGATATCCACTGAGCCAATCCAGGCGCCATCCATGCGTGCAAACGCCACCTGGTTACTGCCGGCATCCACGATGCAAATATTCATTTTGGTGCTTAAAACGCCTGCCTTTTGTTTTGCTGCGGCAATGGCAGCTTCTGCCTGTGCTAATGTAATGTTCATTATTACTGTTGTTTTGTTTTGTAAAAATTAAATCTGGCTGCTCAATAACAGGTGTATTTTTCTTGCCAACCCGCCTTAAAAGTATTGAAGCATCCCATCACCACGGACTTTGATAAACCTGCCGGTTTGTGTTAGTTTTACAACACACTGGCATCTCCGGTAAAATTTGATGTATGCGCACATTCACTAATGGAACACTCAAACGCACAACAGTCGTTTTTGTTTGTGTATACGCATGCATTTTTGTCATTGGCAGCAGGCAGCAGCAATTATGGCTTTACCTGTCTGCCACCAATGCGTTGACCAGCCTGCTGGCAATGGTCTGCTGGAGTTGGAGCAATATCCGGATGCCGCTACGCAAGCCGGAGCCACGGGAAATTGTTTTTTTACTGGCAGAAGGGTTGTTTGCAGCTGGTGCTTTGTGTACGCTGGCTATTTCACCTGCAGCCGCCTGGCTGCCGCTGATGCAATACGTTGTGTATGCAGTTCATTTTTTAACGCTGCTGCTGGTCATGATTTTTGTATTCACCTTCAGGATAAAAAAACTGTTTTGACACAGCCGCTGGCTTACCGGTCCCAGTTTGTCTGTTTGCCGCAATTGCTATATAACGTGGATCGGTTATTTTCGGGGCATGGTTTTATTGATGGTATCGGGGCTCTCAAAAAAAGAGAAGCAAGCTTTTACTGTGAAGGAGGTCAGCTTTGAGCAGTCAGCCTTTCAAAAAATTGCGATTGCTGGCGAAACAGGTTCTGGTAAGACGACGCTTTTAAAAATGATTGCAGGCCTGGTACAGCCTGACAGCGGTGAAATGTTTTTTGAACAAAAAAAGTTGAAAGGCCCCATCGACCAGCTGATACCCGGGCATGCGGGCATTGCTTACCTTAGCCAGCATTTTGAATTGCGCAACAATTATTGGGTGCATGAAATACTTTCCTATGCCAATGAACTGCAGCAGGAAGCCGCCGATACTTTATACAAAGTTTGCAGGATAGATCATTTGTTAACCAGGCGAACGGACCAGTTATCGGGCGGCGAAAAGCAGCGGATTGCACTGGCCAGGCTATTGATTGGCGCACCCCGTTTATTATTGCTGGATGAGCCATTTTCCAATCTTGACGCTGTACACCGCGGCATTGTAAAATCGGTGATTGACGATATTACTACCCGGCTGGGCATCAGCTGCATGATGGTGAGTCACGATGCACCGGATATTTTATCCTGGGCAGATAGTATACTGGTAATGAAGGAAGGGGTGATTATTCAGCAGGGTACCCCGCAGGAAGTATACCAGCAACCTGTGGATGAATATTGTGCAGGACTGTTTGGCGAATACAATATTATCAATAAAGAGGATGCCACTTTATTGGATCTTAATGCAAAAGCGGCAACTAAAATGTTGCTGCGGCCAGAGCAGTTGCAGATATCGATGGAAGGCGCGGGGCTTGAAGGTATTGTGCAGAACAGCTGGTTTATGGGCAGTTATTATACCATTGATGTAGCTACCGGCAGGCAACTGATCAAAGTAAGATTGCCAACAAACAAATTTGATAAAGGCGCAACGGTGAAGCTTTCGCTGTCAGCAGGTAGCCCATGGTATATCAATGAATAAAAGTTGCCAGTATTAGATGAACTCCGTCAGTATCATACAAATTTTTGGGGCTTTTTCTACCAGCAACTGGTTGCTGATTGCACTGGGTGCATTTATTATCGGCCTGTCCAAGGCCGGTTTAAAAGGCATCGACATGCTGAACGTTACCATTATGGCCATTGTTTTTGGCAGTAAGGCTTCTACCGGTATTGTGCTGCCCCTGCTTTGCTGCGCAGATATACTGGCGGTACTGTATTACCACCGGCATGCCCAATGGACTATTTTCTGGCGCCTGGTTCCCTGGATGGTGCTGGGCATCCTGGCAGGGGTTTTTACCGGCAAAGATCTTAACGAAGTGTATTTCAGGAAAGTGATGGCTGTCATCATTATGCTCACGGTTATCATCATGACGGTGATGGAATGGCGTAAAACCATTGTTCTACCGGGTAACAAAGTTTTTACGGCAGGCATGGGGCTGGTAGCAGGGTTTACCACCATGCTGGGCAACCTGGGCGGCGCTTTTTCCAATATCTACTTCCTCGCCATGCAGATCCCAAAGAATCATTTTATTGGCACCGCTGCCTGGATATTCTTAGCCATGAATTTTTTTAAACTCCCGTTCCAGGTGTTTTACTGGAAAAACATTACGCCTGCTACGCTTACTACGGATTTACTGGTATTGCCCGCCCTGCTGCTGGGGTTTGGCACAGGATTGAAGATAGTGGCCGTTATGAAAGACAATGGTTACCGGAAGCTGGTGATAGGGCTTACATTGGTGGGTGCCATCTTTATTTTTTTGAAACGCTGAAGAGGAGGGGGTAGTAAGTAGTAAGTTCTAAGAAGCTGTTTAAAAACGACGCACATGTTTTTACGATACCAAAGAAAGTGGCTGGTGGGGACACCAGGCCACGGGTGGACCTCCGCGGTCCGGTGTCCTCACCGACCGCAACATGGGAAGCGAAAGTTTCGTTTCTAAACGGCTTCTAAGGAGAGCCGCCCTTTTTACCATTCATTTAGTGCTGGTTCATAATAGGGCGACCCTCCCTTGTCATGGCCCTCCTTTATCCTCAGCGGGTGATCGTCCTATCTCGTCAACGGGTGGGTCGCCTTTTCTTCAAGGCGGCTCACCCTGGAACAGCAGTAAGCCAGACTTTTGAAAGGAGAGCCGGCCTGTTTATCATTCATTTAGTGCTGGTTCATAATAGGGCGACCCTCCCTTGT
>JANPGT010000947.1:0-9151 GCA_031424135.1 Chitinophagaceae bacterium | reverse complement strand
CAGCAGGTGATACACTGATTGACGAATGGCAGGCAGCAGATTTTGTGAATGGCAGTTACCAGATCAGCATTACAGGCCCCAATGGTTTTCTGCGTGCCTTTAAAGGAAGCGAAAAAGATCCCCTGCTGCAAATGGCAGTAGAATACAGCGGGCTTTCTACAGGTGCTAAAAAACCTACAGGCAATATTGAGATCATAGCAGTGAATGCCGGCAGCCATCAGTATACGCTGGAAATAACCGACAACGCCTATAAAACTGGCCACCGTACAGTAATGCTGGGTGGCAAGGGGAAACAAACCATACTTCTCAACCTCTCCAAAAGTTTTGGGTGGTACGATTTTACTGTAAGGGTAGCCGGTCATCCGCAATTTGAGAAAAGATATGCCGGGCATGTAGAAACCGGCAAAGAGAGTTTTACAGATCCGTTGATGGGGCAGGTTGGTTAATTGGTTGATTGGTTCAATATTGAACAGATAAGATAGTAGTTTGCTTACAGACAGGGTAGTTCAATTTTTGCTATGGCAACAGTGGCACAGCGGACTATGAACTGTCAAACCTGCAACTAAGAACTATTTCTTCCTGAGATCAAAATTCTGGAAAAAGAAAACCCGTGCAGCACTGATATTCTTGTAGCTGTTGCCGGCGGGTAGTTGTTGAAAAAGATTCATATAACCTGCCTGTATATTGCTGGTTTTAGACAACTGGTATTTAAACCCCAGGAAGAATCGGTTCTGATCGAAATAGTTATTGACGATTTCCTTGCCGAAGTTTATATGCAATTCATCATTGGCGATAAAAGAAAAACTTTTTGGTTCCAGGCCGTTTTTTGCCAATGGCACCTCGTACCAGATATTATACCGCAGGCGCCAGTTAAAATTATTACCATCGGCCAATGTTGACGGGTCCTGAATTTTCCTGCGGAAGCGTTCTTCCAGCCTTATCCACTGCATCATTCTTGTTTTTGTAAAACTGGTATGCCATTGCACCTGTTGCCAGGGGCGGTGTTCCGGCCTGGTAACGCCTTTATGGTTGTCACCGGGAAAAATAAATACCCTTGCATAGCCTGCTGTTATCTTTGTATTATTGCCTGCATAATAAGTAAGCCCCAGCCTTATGATTGCCTGAGAGAAATTATCGAACAGGTTTTCTTTCGTGCGCAGGTGCAGGTCTGTCCACATACCCCATCTGTTGCTGAATCTTGCCTGGTTGAAATACCCCATCCAAAACTGTTCAATGTTCTCTGTGTTCTTGGTTGTTTGCGCACGCAGCTGGCTGGCGCAGATTGCCATCGCAATAATAATAAGGATTCTTTTCATACAGCACGAAAATAGAAAAAGCCCTGTTACCTTACTGCAGCAGGGCCTTTAATTTTAATTAAATATCAATCAAAACTATTTGTTCAAGAGGCCATCCACCGTAATGGCTATATAATACAATGCTCCAATAGTAGGTCCGCCGGCATATTGCAGGTAACGGTTGTTAAAGATATCAGCACCCCCCAGTTTGATAGTTGTTTTTGCTTTGGGCAGGCGGTAAGTCACCTGCGCATCTACGGTGCTGTATGCTGAAATATTGCCGGTTACCAGTGGACTTTCCCATAAGAAGGCATCCTGCCATTTCCAGACAATATTAAAGCCCATATTCTTTACTACCTCGCGGTTACCAAAAGACAGGTTGGTAGTCCAGCGGGGCGTATTAAAGCCGGTTACAAAGATATCATTGGTCTGGTTAGACTTCATCTGGTTGAAACTTACATTACCGCCGATGGTATATTTTTTATAGAAATTATAAGTAATGCCCAATGCTGATCCAAAATTATTGTAAGTGTTCTTTGCGTTTGTATATACCCGGTACCTGTCCTGCCCCTTGCTGGCCGCAGTAGTACCGGTGGCTGTAGTAGCATCACGGTTCCTGTCAAGCATGGCCAGCACAGAAGCATCAGAACCTACCGTTTCTCCTTTGGGCACATATACCTGTACCTGGCCCAGGAAACCGTCATAGGTGTTCGTGTAAGCATCTATATCAATTACCAGTTTATTATTTAACAGTACACTTTTATAACCTACTTCAAAAGAGGTGATGCGTTCAGGACGTGCTTTTGGCAGGTTGGCTACTTCCAGTAAATTTTTGTTGGCAAGTGCAGCAGCATCGGTATTGCCCTGTGCACTAACGGCTGCATTAAAATTAACTACAGACGCCTGGGTATAGCTGTTGTCAAGATAGCCCAGTCCTTCATTGATATAAGACAAACTGCCTACGCGTTTTACCCTTCCATTGTTAACATAAGAGAGGGCTTCAAAAAGGGCCGGGAAGCGGTATCCCTGCTGAAAGGTGAAACGGAAATTGTGCACCTTGTTGACGGTATATACAGCTGCCAGGCGGGGTGTAAGTTTGGGGTCAAATTCAGGATTGTAATCGTAGCGCAATGATCCAAACAGTTTCAGCCGCTCTTCAAAAAAGGTTTTGGTAACCTGTGCAAAAGCACCGAATTTTTTGTACAGCACGTTACTGCCAAAGCTGCCGTCTTTTAAAGCGGTGTTGCGTTCGGCAATGGGCCTGGAGAAATCAACAAAATTATTTCCATCAGGAATGATTTCATAGATACGTGCATCGCCACCCAGCAGCAGATCTACCACTTTTACCTGTTTAGACAAATCCCATTGCGCTTCTGTATGATAGAGACGGCTTTTCTGTATCAGTGCGGCGCCACCGGTGGCCGGTGCATCAGGGATAGAGGATGATTTAATATCCCAGTTGTTCAGTCTAATAATGGTGTTTTTCAGTTGATCAAATTCAGGTGTACCAGGTTTAACACGGCTGGCATCGGCCTGGTCGCGGGCATATTGCGTAGCTGCCGCCAGGTTGGCCGAGGTTAATGCGCCGCCATTGGCTGCTGCAAAGGCTGTTAAGGCGTTTTTATATTTGGTGCCCCAACTGGTAGCGGTTTTAGTGTCGGTTGCGCCGCCACTGTAAAGATCCATATTGTCTGCCAGCGGTTTCACATTGTAAGAGTCGCCGGTATTTTCAAGCGATACATAACTGCGGATAACAAAATTGTTGCCTTTCAGTTCCAGGTGGTGATTCTGCACCAGCACATTGTCCAGCCTGATTTTATTACCGCGCTGAAATACGCCATCCATCAGTCCCCTGCGGTAAGAATAGGAGAGTTCCAGCTTTTCGGTAATGCGGTAGTTCAGCCCAAGGTCAAATTTGAAATTGCTTACTTTAGGACTTACCAGGTCGGTTTCCCAATAGCCGGTGCGGGCCACCCTCAAGGTCTGGTTAGTTTTGCCATCGATGGTAAGGCCACTCAGCGATACCACATTGCTGCCGGCCAAAGCATCATCTCCGTATTTATTCCATCCGTCAAACGTAATATTATTGTCGCCATTCAAAGCAGGGAAGCCCGGGTTGGCACTTTTCAGATTATTGGTATTCTGGTCAAGACGGGTGTTGGAACGCCAGTCGGTACCCTGCATGTAACCAATATTTATTTTGAAGGCGAATTTATTGTTGAAAGCTTTTGCATAGCGTATAGCCGATTCAGTGAGTACACTGGGATCATGATCTACACCATCTACATGGTTAATGCCTGTTTTATGGTAGATGCTCAGCCCCTGGTAGGTAAAGGGGCTTTTGGTAAGCAGGTTGGCCATACCATTGATGGCATTCATGCCATACAGGGCAGAAGCCGCACCCGGTGTAATCTCCACACTGGCAATATCCAGTTCCGTAGGACCGATGGCATTGCCCAGGGGTACGCCCAGCGTAGCGGCCTGCATGTCTACACCGTCAACCAGCTGCATAAACCGGAAGTTGTTGGGGATATTAAAACCGCGGGTATTAGGTACTTTAAAAGTAAGGCTGGAAGTGGTCATCTGTACGCCTTTTACATTCTCCAGCGCATCATAAAAACTGGGGGCAGCTGCTTCACGGATGGCCCTGATATCGAGCTTTTCAATGGCTACGGGCGATTTTAAAATGCTTTCTGCCACGCGGGAGGCCGTCACCACTACTTCATTTCCCAATATGGTTTGTGTTACCAGCGCTATCTGCAGGTTAGAACCCAGGCTTTTCACTTCAAATTCCTGTTGTTTAAAACCAACAGAGGAAAAAACTAGGGTGAAGGGCAGCCTGGCTTTTGTTCTCAATTTAAAACCGCCTTCTTTATTGGTGATGGTTCCCGCGATGGTGCCTTTTACCTGTACACTTACATCGGCCAGGGGCTCCTTGTTTTCCTGGCCGGTTACTGTACCGGTGATTTCTATCAGACTGTTGTTTTCCTGTGCGCCCAGGTTTCCTGCTGCCAGTAATACCAGGGGAAGTAACAACCCTGGAAGGAATTTTTTCAGGATAGTGAAAAAGGACTGAATGGGAGTGGGTATCATTGCAGACAGGTGGATTGTCTTTCTCATAATCAGCGGGTGTTTGTTTATATTGTCTACTATTATTGTAGACTAAAAAGATAAAAAAATCAGGATTAGTTACGGATGCGGTTAACCGCATTGGAAAAGAAGGAACAACATCGTTGGCTTATTGTCAGTCTGGTATTTTGCATGAAAGGGGTTTCTTTTATTAACAGCGGCAAATATAGGTGTTTTTTGTATAGTCTACAAAAATAGTAGGATAAAATGCCGGTGCCGGATATTTATTTTATCTGCGCTGTTTGTGCAGGGGGTAGCTGGCGGTGGACGCAGTCTCAGGAGAAAAGACAATAAGGAAGTTCAGCAGGTTGTCTACAGCAGTTTTGACAGGATTTTAAGGCTCCAGATAATTACCAGTACACCCAGGAGAATAAACGAGGTCTTGCGCGGAAGTTTGCCGGCTAATTTGGCCGCCAGTGGTGCTGCAACAAAACCACCCAGTATAAGCGCAATGATAGTTTGTATATGGGTTACACCCAGCAGTATGAAGAAGGAAAAAGCACTTGCCAGCGTAACAAAAAATTCTGTGAGGCTTACTGTGCCAATAACAAAACGTGGTGTGCGTCCCTTGGTTATCAGCGTGGTGGTCACAATGGGCCCCCAGCCGCCACCGCCAAAAGAATCAAGGAAGCCGCCCAGGCCGGCCAGTGCGCCATATCTTTTAAACTTTTGCGTCTGTTTCATCTGGCGGAATGCGTTCAGCAGAATTCGAAATCCCAGGAAGAGGGTATAGGTTGCTAATATGGGACGGATGTAGCCAGAATATTTCTCTCCCAGGAAAACCAGTAATACTGCGCCTGCAATGGCACCAATTACGCCCGGAATAACCAGTATTTTGAACAGCTTTTTATTTACGTTACCAAATTTATAGTGGCTATAGCCTGAGGCGCCGCTGGCAAACATCTCTGCCGTATGAATGCTGCCGCTGATAGCGGCCGGATTAATGCCGGTAGACAACAGGATAGCGGCGCTGGTAACTCCATAGCCCATACCCAGTGCACCATCTACCAGTTGTGCCAGGAACCCGGCCAATACCATCCAGTGAAAATTTTTATCGAGGTGCAGATAGAAGGTCTTGGTAGAAGTCCATAAATCATGCAAAGGCATGTAAGAGAAAAGCAGGTAACCCAGGATCATAAAGGCAAATGCCTGTACGCAGTAAGACGCTATTTTTTTCCATTTTTTCTGCTCCGGCCGGTTGGCATCCGCATCGGTATTTTTCCTGGCGGCCAGCCCTTTTGTCAGGTCATCCAGCTGCCTTACTTTTTCGGTAAAATCTCCTTTAAGATCATTGCGTATAAGCTGCATATTACCCAGCAGTCCATCTATTTCATCCGGTATCAGTTCATTCAGCTGCTCGCGCATTCTTTTGGCAATGGTAGGCGATTTGCCGTTGGTGGAAATGGCAATCTTAAGATCTCCCTTCTGTACAATGGAACCAAGATAGAAATCACACTGGTCGGGTGTATCTGCCACATTCACCAGCAGTTTTTTTTCCTTTGCTATCTCTCTTACATAGCGGCTTACTTCTTTGTCGTTGACTGCCACAATCACCAGCTCTTTGCCATCAATATCTTCATCGCGGAAAGGTCTTTCTTCCAATGTTACTGCGGGGTGGTGACTGGCCAGCGATTTTATTTCATCGCTTATTTGCGTGGCTACTATCCAGATAGTAGCATCGGGTGCATTTTGCAGGAGCGCCATTAGTTTTTCCAGTCCTACATAGCCACCACCCACCAGCAAAACATTCAAATGCTCCAGTTTTAAAAAGACCGGAAACAGGCGGTTTTTGCCGGTATGGACTGCTGCAGGACTAGCTGGTATGGAAGTAGACACCGTGTTGCTCATACTGTGGTCGTAAAAATAAGGGATTCTCTACTATTTTAGTGGACTAGTTGCGGGTTTATTGTTAATTTTTTGCTTTGGAATGCTGTTAACTTGATTATGAACAATTAAGCGGGTACCAGATTTTTACGCATGGCAAAATCTCCCAGTCCTTCTGCCTTGTTCCTTTCTTTGGCAAAACGGCCGAACAGGCTGTCCAGTTCGGCAAGTATGGCGGTTTCATCAAGGTTTTCTTTATAGGTCTTATTCAGTCTCAAACCCTGGTTATCACCTCCCAGTTGCAGGTTGTACCTGCCGGGGGCTGTTCCTACAAACGCTATTTCTGCAGCGTAGGGCCTTGCGCAACCGTTGGGGCAGCCGGTCATCCGCATAATGATATCCTGCTCTGCCAATCCGTATTTCTGCAGCAACGGTTCTATTTTTCCCAATAAGACTGGCATATAACGTTGTCCTTCAGCAAGGGCCAGCGGGCAGGTGGGCAGCGCCACGCAGGCAATAGCGTTTTTGCGTATCAGTGAGGTTTTTTCAGTGAACGCTGTCACTTTAAAACGCTCCAGGATCGCGTTGATGCCTGCTTTGTCTGCTTCAGCTATATCGCTGATAATAACATTCTGGTTGGCGGTAAAACGGAAACAGCATTTACCGGTTTTGGCTACTTCCAGTAAAGCCGTTTTCACCGCCTGATTTTCATCGTCTGTAATTCTTCCGTTTTCTATGAATACGGTATAGTACCAAACACCTTTATCATTTTGCTGCCAGCCATAGTAATCGCGGCGCTCATTAAAGACTACTGGTTTGGCGGGTTGAAAAGCAAAACCAGTACGTTTTTCCACTTCGGATTTAAACCAGTCAACCCCAAATTTGTCTACCGTATATTTTAACCGCGCCAGTTTACGGTCGCTGCGGTTACCATAATCACGCTGCACTGTTGCTATTTCATATACGGCTCTCAGCGTTTTTTCGCCCGATTCTACAAAACCTATCACGCTGCCCAGTCTTGCATAGGTAGCTGCATTGCCATGGGTGGTAGACATACCGCCGCCAATGGCTACATTGAAGCCTTTTAGCTGGTTGTTTTCAATGATGGCAATAAGGCCAATATCATTGGTAAGCACATCCACATCGTTATTGGGTGGTATGGCAATAGCTATTTTGAATTTGCGCGGCAGGTATCTGTCCTGGTACAGCGGATCTTCCTCTTCTTTTTTATCGGCTATCTTTTCTTCGTCCAGCCATATTTCATAATAGGCTTTTGTTTTTGGCATCAGCAGGCTACTGATCTTATCTGCATAGTCAAATACTTCCTGATGTATGGGCGATTGCTTTGGGTGAGAAGCGCAGAGCACATTGCGGTTAATGTCTCCGCAGGTGGCAATGGAATCCAGCAGGGCTTCACTGAAGGCCGTGATGGTAGGTTTTATTTTTGATTTTACCAGCCCGTGCAACTGGATGGTCTGCCGGGTAGTGATTTTGATAACCCCGGTAGAGTTTTGCCCGGCAATATCGTGCATGGCCATCCACTGTTCAGCGCTTAACAGTCCACCGGGAAGGCGCAACCGAATCATAAAGGTATAGAGGCGGTCAAGCTTTTTTTCAGCCCTTTCTTCCCTTCTGTCCCTGTCGTCCTGCTGGTACATACCATGAAACTTAATCACCGCCTGGTCGCCTTCGCGGATGGCGCCGGTAATCTCGTCTTTCAGGCTCTTTGTAATTTCTCCCCGCAGACCGTCACTGGCCTGTTTTATTTTTTCTATACCGGAAAGGGCGGGTTGTGTATCTGACATGTCTGTTGTATAAATATGTTTGTACTGCTAATTTTTGTTCTGATGGAATCAGGAATGGGGAATTTGGCATCAGGCGCCTGGTGTAAATCCCTGATTGGTTCCGGAAAGGCTGCGTGTCAAACCTAGTAAGCCATTCCGCATAAATCCCAATTCCCAATAACCAATTCCTGATTCCCGGTATTCAATATACGTCTTCCGAGTATCTCCCCTCGGCCTGCATCTGCTGAAAATATTCTTTGGCTTCTTCTTTTGTTTTTTCCCCGAATTTTTCAATGATTTCGGCAAGTGTATGTTCCACATCCACGCTCATGGGGTCTTTTTTGCCGCAGAGGTAGATGTGTGCGCCCGACTGAATCCAGTTGTACAATTCTGCGCCCTGTTCCATCATACGGTGCTGTACATATATTTTCTCCGGCTGGTCGCGTGAGAAAGCAAGGCTTATTTTGGTAAGTACCCCGGTTTCAAACAAATTCTGCAACTCGGTCTGGTAGAGAAAATCGGTAGCAAAATGCTGTTCGCCAAAAAATAACCAGTTTCTGCCGGTAGCACCAAGGGCATCTCTTTCTGCCAGGAAAGAGCGGTAGGGCGCAATGCCGGTACCCGGGCCTATCATGATGATGTCTTTATCAGCTGCAGGCAACCGGAAGCGCTTGTTTTTCTGTACAAAAAAGTTGACAGGACTATTTACTTTCAGCGATCCTAACCAGGAAGAACAAACGCCGTATTTTCTTTCGCCGTTTACGGTAAAGCTGTCTTTGGCTACAATGGCGTGTACTTCACCGCTGTGTGCAGCAGGAGAGGAGGCCATGGTGTAGAGCCGCGGTGCCATGGGGTTTAAGATGGCCAGCACTTCTTCAAACTGTGCAGCATCTTTCACCGGGTAGGCTTTCAGCAGGTCTGCCAAATCCATTTTTGTTTCTGCAATTTCCTGTCCCACAATGGCAGCATATCTTTTTATAACGGCCGTAATGAGGTGAGAGGTATTCAGCTTGTATTTTAAAAGATCAAAAATGGTATAGGTTTCTTTTTTATATTCAATGGTTTTACCGGCGTTGATGCCTTTTGACAATGAAAGAATTTTCTCTACTGCCAGCGTAG
>JANPGT010000946.1:0-2497 GCA_031424135.1 Chitinophagaceae bacterium | reverse complement strand
AGGCCGTGAAAATTCCCAATGGAACGGCAATCATCATGGAACCAAATGCCACCAAAGCTGTACTGATCAGCAATGGCAGGATACTGTATTTCACGTTGGCACTACCTGGATTCCACTGAATTCCCGTAAAAAAATCGGCTGGTTTAATATGCAGGAAAAAGGCGATACTGTTGTACATCAACATGAGGAAGATTCCTCCGAGTAATGCAATGGTAAGTACCCCTGCAGTTTTAAACAGCAGCTTTAGTAACCAGTCCTTAGTTTCCCTTTTCCTGATGCTCATACATTTATTTTACCGGATAATAACCTGCTGTCTGGATAATTTTTTTGCCCTGTTCGCTTTTCTCAAAATCCAGTATTGACTTTATTTTTTCGTAAGAAGCAGCTTTGAAATATTGAAACAAAGGGCGTTGAAAATAATATTTTCCTGCTGCAATCATAACCGGGTCAAGCGGAGAAACGGGTTGGCTGTTTTGGCTGGAAAAAACCGGCAACACCTTAATGCCCTTAGTTCCCCCATGAATAACATAGCCGGCGCCCACATAGCCAATGCCGGAGTGGTCGGATTTTATAGCTTCCAGAATTTGGGCATTGCCGTTCATTTCCTTTGCGTGCGGGCTGAATTCTATTGACAATTTATCTTTTACAAAATCGTGTGTTCCTGAATTACTCTGCCTTCCATAAATATTAATGGGTAGGTCCTTTCCTGTTAATGTATGCCAGTTGGTATAGGTGCCGTCCAAAATCCGCGCCAGTTGGGCTGTGCTAACATCCTGTAAAGGCAGGTCTTCAGCCACTACAAAAGCAATGGCGTCCTGCGCAAAAATAAATGAATCAATTTTTATCCCTCTTTTTTGAAACAGTTCTGTCTCCTTTTTATTAATGTTTCTTGAAGAATTGGCTAAGTCTGCTGTGCCATTTAATAAAGATGCAATCCCAAGGCCAGAGCCTCCTCCTGAAATAGAAATGAACACGGTAGGATTAACGTTGTGAAAGGTTTCAGCAAGTTGTACCACCAGGTTCACCTCAGTATCTGATCCTTTTAGTTTTATTGTTTTGTTATCCTGCACACAGGATAACAGAAAAAAAAATAAACCAAACAAAGCATATCTCATAAGCCGGTTCTATATACCTAAAAGGAACCGAAATAAAATTAAATGGCCAAGCATTTGGTATTATTTAATGATTAACAAAAATAAACCGGAACGGGGATGATGTGTGAATTGTGTAATAGATGCTGGCAATTTAAAAACTTGGTAGCTTACCTATAAGCTAACTTTGCGTTAAATGCGCCAGTATTTTATTTTTTTCAGATGAAACAGATTCTTGTTATAAACGGTCATCCAAATAAGGAGAGTTTTTTGTGCTGCATTGGCGCATGCTTACTAAAGGGGCGCTGCAAAGGCAGGTCTTGCTATAAAGGAAGTAAGTATTGCTGATCTTAATTTTAATGCCAACCTGCAATACGGTTACCAGAAAAGAATCGACCTTGAGCCCGATTTGGCAGCGGCATGGGAAAAAATAATATGGGCCAGTCATTTGGTCTAGATTCATCCGGTTTGGTGGGGTGGTCTTCCTGCGCTCACAAGAGGATTTATTGACAGACTCTTTTTGCCGGGTATGGCTTTTCAGTACCGGCCAAAATCAGTCTGGTGGGATAAAATATTAAAAGGGAAGACAGCTCATATCATTACTACGCTTGACCAACCTGGCTGGTATTAGCGTTTTGTATATCGAAGACCCAGTGTAAACCAGTTGAAGAAGTCAACATTGGAATTCTGTGGTATTACGCCTGTCAGACTAACTTATATTGGTCCGGTCAGAAATTCAACAGCTGCATTTAGGGAAGAATGGTTAAATAAAGTAGAAACACTTGGGAGTCATGCTTAAGCGCAGAGCGCATCGTCTTTATCAGTAAGAATCTTTTCAACATATTTTTTTTCAGTGAAGGGGAATTGTTTCCATGCTTTCCATCTGCCAGCCTTTTCTTCGCTCCCACAACCAATGGGCGGTATAGGTTCCTTTTACTCAAACATTGTCCTTTCCCGAGACAAGATCGGATTGCGGGTAATGGCCATTTTGAATGGCCGCATTACCTGCAATTTTCAACGGATCAGTGACAGATAATTGGGGCCACACCCTAACGCCGTAAAACTTAAAAGAAACTTTTTAATCGAATCCGGCCCGATAGCTATTGTCCTGGCGGTCATTTTCTGTAAATAAATGGGTAATACCTGCTGCATCTAATTGTAAAATCAGACCATCATATTTTTATGACAGCTTGTTTCCCGGAAGAAGCTGGCTTATTTTTACACTGTGCTAATCGCTATACAATTAAAAGTATACGTCGCTGATCCATCCAAATAACTATTATGCAATTTTCTTTCCGGCAGATCATTACAGTGATGCAACAATTGATAAAGGCATCACCTGCAGAATTAAAGCAATTCCTTTCTTACACAACGGTCAAAAATTTCAGGAGACTGGAAATGATGTG
>JANPGT010000945.1:0-10035 GCA_031424135.1 Chitinophagaceae bacterium | reverse complement strand
ACTAGGTATCAGCGACTCCTGTGTTTTTGTCCCGGTAACCTATACAGCCAATGACCTTGCGGGTAACGTGAGTAAATGGTATTGGAATTTTGGTGATGGCTTAAAAGTAAAGCCTTCCAGTTTTACCGCGATATATTACACTGAAGGAAACAGGCCTTTTACATTGATGGCTCAAACGGCTAATGGTTGCAAAGACACCGTCTACCGTCCATTTATTGTTTTCGATAATAAGTCTTTTGCAGGAAAGGATACCATAGCTGCGTTTGGTGAACCAGTTCAATTGAATGCGGGGGGCGGGCCTGCTACGCAATACATATGGTCGCCGGCCACCGGTTTGGATCATTGGGATATTGAAAAACCCATAGCCACACTTGACCGTGAGCAGCTTTACCGGTTAAGCACGGTGACTGATAAAGGGTGCAAAAAGCAATCACAGATACTGATTAAGCGGTATGCGGGTCCTGAGTTGTATATTCCAAACGCATTTACGCCAAATAATGATGGCGCGAATGATCTGTTTAAAGTAATTCCTATCGGTATTCAATCTTTTGGCTACATGGCTGTATATAACCGTTTGGGACAGTTGATCTATCGTACAACCAACTATCATGACGGATGGGATGGAACATTCAGAGGAGAGCGGTTGGCCTCAGGTACGTTTGTTTATATTGCACAGGCCATCGATTACAGGGGAAAACCACTATTCAAAAGGGGAACAGTGACACTGATAAGGTAGACGGGCAGATCGCGGACAGCAGACTACTTAGTCAGGGGCATCAAAGACAAACAAAAAAGCCTTTCAACGATTGTTGAATGGCTTCGTGCCCAGGAAAGGAAATTTTATCAGTTGATGCAGTAGCTAAAATATTATATACTTGTTTTGGTTGGTGTCTGAACGTTAGGTTTAAATCTTTTTGGGGTTGCAGCCAGTACCGCCAGGTGCGTTTATTTTATCGCAAATCATGCCTCGTGAATATCAGTATTTCACCGAATCCTTATTGTACTTTTCTTTGTATTCCAACGGCGATATACCCGTATACCTTCTGAATACCTCCCGGAATGCTTTTACATCGGAATAGCCAACATGATACATTACCTCGTTAATCGTTTTACGGCTGGTTTCCAGTGCTTTTTTTGCGGCCTCGGTTTTTACCCTTTGCGAATATTCAATGGGCGTATTCCCGGTGGCCCTGATAAAACGCCTGTCAAAATTCCTTCTGCCAACATTGAACTTTGAGGACAATGCCTCAATACTGATTTTTTCTTCAAGGTTTTTTTCTATATAGGCCTGTGCTTCCTGCACCACCTTGTCATCGTGCTGCTTCTGCCCGCTGAATATGGTAAATTCAGACTGGGTATTCCTGTCAATTTCAATCTGGAATACTTTTGCGCAGTAAATGGCGGTTTGCCTGTCATAGAACTTTTCAATCAGGTACATCAGCAGGTTAAGGAATGAATAAGCCCCGCCATTGGTATAAATTCCTTTTTCATCTGTAATCAGTCTGTCAGTTTGTAGTATCACTTTCGGAAACATCATTCTGAAACTATCCGCGACAGACCAATGCGTTGAACAAACTTTTCCGTCGAGCAAACCAGCGGCTGCCAGCAAAAAAGTGCCGGTACATATAGAGGCAATTTCAGCCCCGTTTTTGTATTGTTGGTTTATCCAGTCTACCAGCAATTGATTGCCTTTCAAAGCAAGTTTGTAATGGTGGTTCAGCGAAGGGATGATAATAAGATCTGTTTTCTTAACGGCGGAAATATCAGTGTGCGGCTTTACGGTAAACAGGCCAGCATTAAAATTCACTTTTTTTGATATTCCCGCCAGCTGAATGCTGAAAATTTCCCTTCTTCCACTTTCCTTCCAGTACTGGTTGGCTCTTGAAAATACCTCGTAAGTACCGGTAATGCTGCTAAGGTTATTTTCTCCCTCAGGAACTATTATTGTAAGGCTTTTCATTTTTTTGTATTTTGACAAAGCTATTGCAACCCTCTGTCTTAAACAACCCACCATATTGTCTATTTCACACCCTTTTGATATGGTGTTATGGCTGTTCCTTTGTTGAATCAAATTAATAGCTGCTGTCTGGAAGGATTAATAAACAAAGTAGCAGGCATTTATAGAAATGGTACCATCGGCGGTGCGCTGAATAGTATTATTACAGGAAGTTTCCACCTGGTCTGCAAACTGAGACAATTAAAACTGTTGTAATAACCAAACAATTAAGAAACTTGTCCTGCTGCCAGTATTGATGGAGTTGATGGTAAACAGGCTATTACAGCAGACCGCAATTAAAAGTTGGGAAATTAAAATGAAAGCAACAAACATAGATATGGAAAATAATGATTTTAGCTCAGTAATACAGGTTGCGCAAAGTCCGGCAGCAGCATTCAACGCCATTCAAAATTTCAGGGGATGGTGGTCTGAAGAAATAGAAGGCAAAACCGACCAGTTGAATGAGACCTTTTTTTATCACTATAAAGAGGTGCATTTGTGCAGAATCAAGCTCGTTGAATCAGTTCCGGAAAAGAGATTGGTATACCTGGTGGTCGACAACGAATTCAATTTTGTAAAGGATAAGTCTGAGTGGGTGGGCACCAAATTAATCTTCGATCTGTTGCCCGGGGTTAACAACACCAAAATAGTATTTACCCATGAGGGCCTGGGGCCGGCCTATGAATGTTACAATGTGTGCCAGGACGCCTGGACAGGCTATATACAGGGTAGTTTGAAAAATTTGATAACAACGGGAACAGGAAGGCCAAACGGGAAAGAAGGCGGACTGAATGCTGAGCTGGTGGAAAAATGGGGACTGCCCAATAAATAGCCTTAAATAAAATTCTATAAAATGAAGAACGCGGCAGATTTTACAATATCGTTATTGGTAGATAAAACTCCGGCAGAAGTGTTCACTGCCATCAACAATGTTCGTGGCTGGTGGCAGGGCGCTATTACGGGTAATACGGACAAGCTCAATGATACTTTTACGTATCAAATGGGCGATGTTCATTTTTCGCGGCAGAAAATAGTTGAAATCGTTCCTGGTAAAAAAGTGGTTTGGCTGGTGACAGAAAGCAATATCAATTTTGTTGCCGACAAAAACGAATGGTTGAATACCAGCATAAGTTTTGCCATCAGTCCTGAAGGGAATAAAACCAGGGTTGACTTTACGCACCAGGGGCTGACCCCCGCCATCGAATGTTATGGCGGCTGTTCGGGTGCCTGGGAGCAATTGATTCAAAAAAGTTTGTACAGTCTTATTACCGCAGGGAAAAGGATAGATGTATTTTAATAACGTGGGGATTAATTTTCAATGCAACAATAACCCTGCAGGGATTGAAAGCTGGTGGGCAAAAAAGACCGCCGTTTTAATTTGCAGATCGGCCTGTTGTTGATCCAGCTTGCCCATATAGCCAAAAAATCCCTTACCCCCGAAATTCATAGTTCCCAGGCAGCGTGTTGACACCTTCAGCCCGGTGTTCCCTAAAATCTTGTACTTCATTTTTTTGTTTAATAGTGAAGCACAAAGATGTAGAATAGCCGTTGGCGGTTTGTGTCTAAACTGCAGGTCTTTGTATTCAAAATGGAGCTGGTAATGACAGGACCTCCGGGTTTTATTTTCTAATGGAGTTGCCAATTTTCCTGTAAGCCAGTTTTGCGTGCACCCTGAACACATCATAGAGCAGGGCCCAGATAAGAATAAATGCGGGAATAAGAAAAGCGTGGAACCGGAACAGTCCGAATGAATAGGCACCACCTAATACACCGGTGATAAAAAAAACGATAATATAGAGTTTAAGGGCAATGGATGATTTCAAAGCAGGTTTTTTATTGGGTTCAGTAAACCTGAGCTTTGCCAGCTCAATCCCCAGGTCGGTGAAAGTGCCGGTCAGGTGCGTGGTGCGGACAACCGATTTTGAAATCATGGACACCAATGCATTTTGCAATCCCATGGCAAAAAGTAAACTGCCGGTAAATACCTGCCTGACTATTGGATCATCCTTATAGTTTCCGCCAAGCACTGCAATCAATAACAGGATAGCCATCTCTATAGAAACCGGCACCAGTTTGGAATATTGCTGGTGTTCGCCCACCAGGTCAATAATGAAGCTGGAAAAAAATGCCCCCGCGAGAAACAGGAGCATCCATATGGCCACTACCCAGGCCATGGTCCAGTTTTTTAAATAAATGAATTCCGCAAAAACGGCTGCATGCCCTGTTACATTCGTGGTCAGGTTCGAAAATCCAAGCAGCCCTTCCGCATTGACAAAGCCCGCGGTTAAACTCAGTAAAACAGCAAGGCGGACATTATGAATATGGGTCCGCCTTGCGCCGGTATGTTTCAGCATATCATAGGGTTTATAGCTATTGCGTATCTATTCCTGCGCTGGTTACCGGGTTACAAAAAAATGATTCTTGTCAAATTCCCTGCGCTTTACCCAAAATTTTAAAAGACCCGTAGATGCTTCTGCCTGCAAATGGAAACAGGGAGGCACCTGTCCTTCGAAACTATGGTAGGTAACGAGCCGGGTACCGGGTGTAAGCCTGCTAAGTTTCTCAAAGAGACAAAAACTGTATTCCTGGTAAATTTTTTGGGAGAATGGTAGCTGATTATCAATTTTTTCTTTTCCCGGAAGGTTCTCGTAAAAAGAGTTAAAAAAATAAAAACTGTTATAGTTTCCAAAATCCAGATCTGCAAAGTTTTGAAGAAGGAAATGGGCATTGCGCAACCGGAGCAGGGATTTTACTTCGTCTGCTACTTTGATAAGGTCTTGACGCTGCTCAACACCATAGAAGGAGGCATAGGGTGTAAAGTAAGCACCTGCGAGGCAGAATTTGCCGGCGCCACTCCCGATGTCCAGCACTTTTGTGCCACGTACCGGGGCCAGGAACCGGGTAGCCTGCTTGATTACATGCAGTGGCGTCCAGTGCTGCTTTGATAATAATTGAACATACAAAGGATAAAGACTGTCAAATTGTTCGTCTGCCATAAACCATGGATTGCCCGTCACAGGAGGGCTGGGATTTGTTTGCATTTAATTTATCGGGTTTTGCCGGTAGGTATTGATGGTAATATTGTTCCCTGCTGAGGAGCTCATTAACTGCTATAGGTGCACGGAGGCTGATTTTAACCAGCCAGGCTTCCGTCTCAGCCTGGGTTAACAGCAGATTTTCACTGATAAGCCGGTCCAAATCGTTTACCTGGACTATGCTGCCGCCAACAGGCATGTGAACTTCTACCAGTTGGAAATCCATCTGAACGCACGCAAACACTTCACCCCTGTTTTTATAACCATAGATTTTTACAAGACTTATCTTTTTAATTTTTTTTGCAGGACTGGTTTTAAACTTGCTGATGCCGACATAGGCAAATTGCCCGGTAAATCTTATCCATTCGTGGCTGGCAGTATAATTTATACCCGTATCGGCGAATGGGTGGTTTTTCATTGTATAAAATTAGCCAACTGCCATCCGCACTGCGGTAAACCTTCTCACTGTAAAAAGTGATAATTATCAATTTTATCCCTGCTGCTGTTCACTTGACTGCCCGGATAAGCCCTGCTTGTAAAAACTGATTTGTTATCTTTACAGCGATATGAGTATACAGGGAATTTTTCCTATACATAAATGGGATTTTAAGAGCGAATCTATCCTGGCAGATTTACCAACGGAAGACCTTGCCTCGTTGACGCAGCGTGCTATTAAACAGTCCTACAAGAAAGGGGAGACTGTTTTTAAAGAGGGTGCTTTCCCCGCTGGTATTTTTTTTATCAATGCCGGGAAAGTGAAAAAATTCAGGGTGGATCAGGAGGGCAGGGAACAGATAATTTACATCGCCAACAGGGGAGAGCTGATTGGCTACCATGCCATCCTTGCGGAAGATTTCTACCCGGATTCCGCCACTACCCTGGAGGAAAGCATTATCAGTTTTATTCCCAAAGAGGATTTTTTACAGGCACTGGAGCACTCGGCAGTTTTAACAAGGCGGCTTTTGAAAACCCTAAGTCACGAGTTTGCAGTACTGGCCAATAGTATCAGCCTGTTTTCCCAAAAATCAGTCCGCGAAAGACTGGCGCTCCAGCTGATTGTCATCAGGGAAAAATACAAGGTGAATTTTGAGCCGGGCATGGCAGTGGAAATCAATATGAGCCGTGATGACCTGGCAGGCTTGGTCGGCACCGCCAGGGAAAATGTAGTCCGCGTGCTTTCTGAATTTAAGAAAGATGGTATCCTGGAAACAAAGGGAAGAAAAATCATCGTCCTCGATATCAGTAAACTGGTGGCGATAGCCAATTACAAATAATGGCCTGGTATTTATCGGTTTTTATTTCCGGCCAGGTTAGACTTATTGCTGCAAACCTCCATGCAGGCGTTACCCGGCGAAATGCGGCTGCTCAAAAGCCGGTTTCCCTTACGGGTAAAAGGTAAAACACTTGAAGGCCCGGGTGTGGCGGGACCAAATTTTGAGCAGTAACTGCTGATAGTAAACGCTTTTTTGAAAAATTCAATGAGGTACAAATTTAAACGCTGTGCTGCAAGCGCTGGCTATTACCTGTGCAGGTTAAATATATATTTCCAATCAATAACATTGGGTAATACTATTATCCATAAAACAAAAAATACTGCCATTCCTTTGGGGTAGGGCTTGTGATGAATGATGTCCGGCAGAGCAGCAAACAAGAGCCATAGGGATTTGTACAGCAGCTGGAAAAGCAATACCAATTGCATATTTTGAGGAAAATAAAGACCCGCAACTGACAATAAAAATATACCACCCCATAGACTTCCCGTTAATCTTATCACCGATGAATAGGCAACTGTATGGCTGAATATACTCCCCTGGGCAATAGCAGGGTAAAACAGGCTTGTAAAGCTTATCCATCCTGTAACAATAATGTTTGCCATATATACCAGTTTAAGTGCGGTCATAGCTGTCAGTTTTTTGTTTGAGCAATAGCGTTTAATTTTTCCATTACAGCTGGCAGCATTTGCCGGTACCGTTTACCACTCGTATAACCTGATAATTTCCGCAAAAAGCCGGTGAACTGAACCTCATGAGTGAGCAGTAGAATGCCATCTTTTTGTTCCATATAACGGTGTATAAGCAACCATCCGGATGGAATGCTTATTTGAATGGTATAGGACTTATTTTCAATTACGTCTTTAATGCTGAATTTTGATCTTGGCCCTTTATCAGGTACCAGTTCGCCGGTTGCATTTTCCTTAAAAACGCCCTCCAGTCTGGCCAGCTTTATACCAGCGTCCCATAGCGTCCAGTTTGGCACGTCGGTCCAGATTTGCCAGATCTTTTCAGGAGTTGCTGTGGTGGAAATGCTATGACTAAAATGATAATTGGTTTGCTGTGCATGGATTGTCATGGCAGAAGCGATTAAAATGATAGATAGACTGAATTGCATTTTTTTCAAATTGAAATGCAAATATCAGTCTGCGAAACAACCCTTCACTGCACCCAGGTTAACTTCTGGATTTTTTCAATAAATTTTTTCGGATCCTGCTCAGGGACTGGGGCGCTATACCGAGGTAAGATGCCAGGTGTTTTAGGGGAACTCTTCTCAACAGACTGTTATTGTTTGACAGCATCTTGCTATACCGTTCTTCTGCAGTGGCCGTTTGTATTTCCTGCAAAATTGATTCTGTGTAAAACTGAACTTCCTGGATGAGTTTTCGGACAAATGTGTTCCAGGACCTCATCTCAAGTAATTTTTCGGCCTGTTCCAGTGTTATTTGCCAGACAACAGCATTTTCAATAGCCTGTATATTTTCTGTTGCCGGTTTCTCTGCAGTAAAACTTACCTGTGATGTAAAACAGTAAGGTGCATCTGTAAAAAACTTAGTAATACTTTGGCCGTCTTTTTCTATAAAATAGCGAATCAGGCCAGTTTCCAAAAAATACAGGTGCCTGCAGACCTGCCCTTCTCTCAGTAGTATTTCATCTTTTGAGATCAGCCTGTTCTCAAAGCAGTCGAAAATAAGCTGCCAATCCGCATCAGTTAGTGATGCGTAGTTTTCTATGAACTTGCGTAATGGGTGCATAGCGATTTTCAATAATTATCAAAAATGTATACCATCTATTGTTAGACAAAACGCGCAATGTTTTGTTTATCAAATTACCTCTGTTGATAAAAGGATGGGTTAAAAACGCCATCGTTGTAAACCTTCAGCCGGATTCGTTGTTGCGTGGGAGCTATATTTTTTATAAAACTGTTATGGAAAAGATAGCATCTGCCATACAAAAGATGGTAAAAACGACACCCTGTGAAATGGAGGTATTCCTTTCCAAAACAGGTATGCGATACAGCAGAAGGCAGGAATTGGTTGCCCGGGCAGATCCCGCAGGAAATATATTTCATTAATTGGGGTCAATCCTGCATGCCCTGGGCCGGCACAACACAGTACTGCCGGGCCTTCTTAGGAAACGGATGGTATTTGCACTGCGTACTGTTTCCCGCTGGGGGATGATAAGGATTATAGGTTAAGTAACGGCTGGCATGGCAAGCCTCCCGTCAACAAAAACCTGAACAGTGAGACCGGCAGGTTTTGCCGGCGATTGTTTTTTGTTGCAAATACAATTAGATTTGTAAGCTGCTACGATGTCGGCTGCAACAATACATTTGCCGCACTGAAGCAATCTGCATTTGCCTGGATTAACCTGGCTATCCTGCATAAGCAGGGCAGGGATATTGCCTTTAAAATTGTCCGCCTGCATTACCAATCCATTTGAGAGACTTTTGTCTTTCAAAAATTGCATGCCGGGACTAAGAGCTTCTTAAAAAATTAATCTCCACCCGCCGGTTGAGATTTCTTCCCTCAATAGTTTTGTTGGTGGTTACGGGCTGTTCCTGACCTATTGCTGCCATATGTATACGGTGTTCCGGAATACCTTGCTGTATCAGGTAGATGACTATATTTTTGGCTCTTTCCGCACTTAATTGCAGGTTACCCTTTTTACTACCCGTATTATCAGTATAACCCACTACCAGGATACTATCGTAGGCTTCCAGCCCATTGATATAAGGTTGTAAAGTTGAATCGAGGCCCTCCTTCCATTTCCCTGCTGGAGGCAAGACGGCATTTATTTGGAAATGCAGGGCTTCCATCTGGATCGAATTGCCAAGCAGGGTAAACAGTTTATCCGGTGATGTATTGGCGTTATGCATTATAGGCCGGTTTGACGTTTTATAATTCCTCCTGAAATGCTTTATTGATTTTGAATAGCTGATCTTTCTTTTTGAATAGATGCTGGCAGGTTTATGGAACCGCGTATTGGGCAGGTGGGGCACATGCCGGGCGTTGTGTTTACTTATAGATGAAGTATGCGTAGCTACGGTATTGCTGTTATTATAATTTGCGGCAGCATTCGTTGTCCGAAAATTGCTGTTTGGCATACCATCGTGTTCTTTGCTGTTGCTGTTAAGATACGTATTGCCCAAAACCGGGAGAAAAAGAGTAACCGCAAAAAGGATAATGGTAAAACATGTTAGATACCAATGTGGGTAATTTGTTCTTTCAGGGGTTTTCATATGGGAGGTTTAGAATAATCAGCAATAAGCGGATATAAGATTAATAATTTTTGCCTGTATATGAAAGTGTCCGGGCGTTTTTTTGGCCATTTAGTTTTCCACGTTTGAATCATTGCTTCTTGAGACTTGCGCTTGAAACTTGAATATGAAGTGTTTATTAATTCACTGGATAATTTTCAACTATATGAATAGTTAAGGTGTTTTCAATAAATTCCTGTCTTTCATCCCATATCAATATTTTTCCTTTTTCATATCAGCATTGGCTAATTTTAAGTCTGTCAGTTATTTCCTTATCCGAAATGAATAATTGTATGGAAGAATTTTTTGCCATGAGTATGGCCATTCATCCTGTTGCAGCGGATCTGCTGGCACATATTGCCGGCCTGCTCAAAGCACTTGAACTGAAGAAAAAAGAAGTCCTAAAAAGGGCAGCCCAGGCAGGTACTGTCTTTTGTCAATCGCGGCCTGCTGCGATGCTATTATATTTGCGGA
>JANPGT010000944.1:0-3691 GCA_031424135.1 Chitinophagaceae bacterium | reverse complement strand
TTGGTGTCTCCGCCATTGTTGGTATCTCCGCCATTGTTGGTGTCTCCGCCATTGTTGGTGTTTTCACCAACAATTAAACAGCAAAGGCAATTGCCATTCAGTATGGCAGCAAGGCAAATGCTGCAATACCCTAATTTTACTACCTAAACCACCAATATGACAACCGATAATGGCAATACCCAGGACGGTAACTGGCCCTTACCCAAATTTAGTTTTGAAGTAGATTTTGGTGCGCCGCTGCATAAAGTTTTATTTGAAGAAATATCCGGGCTGGACATAGAATCGCAGGAGATTGAATACCGTAAAGGCAATAGCCCTGTATTTTCCACCATTAAAATGCCGGGCATTGTTAAAAATGCTGGCATTACTTTGAAAAAAGGCGTATTTAAGAACGATACAGCTTTCCGGGATTGGAGACGACAGGCGGCCATGAACTCAGCCGGCAAGACCGGGATCATCATCCGCCTGCTGGACGAAGCAGGAAAACCCGCTATAACATGGACCCTGCAAAATGCCATGCCTGTTAAGATTACCAGTACTGATCTCAAGGCAGACGGTAATGAAGTAGCCATTGAAACCATTGAACTGGTGCACGAAGGATTGCAGATTGCCAATGCATAAAGCAGCAAACAAACAGTATGATTACAGGTGCCATAGATGAACAGGGCCGTTGCAGGCATTATCATTCAGACAGGGATATTATTGCCATAAAGTTTAAATGCTGCCAGCAATGGTATGCCTGTATTCATTGCCATGAAGAAGCCGCGGGGCATGCGCCGGAGCAATGGTTAAAACAAGAATTTAATGCGGAAGCTGTTATGTGCGGGCAGTGTAATACCTCATTGAGCATCGCTGCTTATTTTGCGTCGGGCAACCAATGCCCCTCCTGCGGTGCGGCGTTTAATCCTAAATGCGCCAATCATTACCATTATTATTTTGAGCTGTAGTTTCCCGCAGTCCCGGCGTTCTACCACGGAGGAGAGGAGGTTTTTCACTGAGGTAAAGGAGCTTGCAGCGCCAAAATCATACAATCATACAAATCCCACAAATCATAGTTCAGACAGCGAAGAAAGTCTTTGCTAAGCTAGTGCATCCTATAATCATTTAATCCTGTAAATCATAGTTCAGACAATAACCGGTAAAAGGCCGTAATTTTCAGCATACAAAAAATAGTCATCCATGAACAACAAAAACGGTAGTATCCTTTATTTCCTGCTGGGCATTTATACGCTGATGATCAGCTGGCATTATAATCATTCTATTTTGTACCTTATAATCCACTACATCTTCTGGCCCATCTACCTGGTCTATGAAATTTTAAAAGGGAATCTTTCGCATGATTTGTGGAGAACCATCCCCGAATCATATTTTAAATAGTACAGGCATAGCTGCCAGTAGTTTATTGATGGCTGCAATAAGGCCATTTGGCTAACAGGGCAGGGAACGCTAATTGAAACTTCGTCTGCACAGGTTATATTCCTGCCATCTGGCATGGAAACGGCCCAGTGTTAATTAGGTTATAACACAGTTTTCCCTGCCTGTGCAGGTCCAGGGGTAATCTTCCTGAAAAAAATGCGGCTTACCGGTTACAATGTCTTAACTGGTGGATACTTATCACAGCATCCTCTTTGTTAATGTAAACTACTGTAACATGAAAAAGCTATTTTTTGCAATGATTATCACTTCCCTTTCCGTAAGCTCCTGCGATAAAGTAATAAGCCGTCCCGGAGATGACTCCAGCAGTATTTTTGGAGACGATCACGGTGGCAACAGCGGTAGTGGTGGTGGGACCAATATTTCTGCTGCCAGCGTTCCCGCGGCAGTAATGAATTCGTTTAAAAGCCAGTTTCCGGCGGCCACCGGTGCAGAATGGAAAAAATTGGACAATGGCAATTACAAAGCACAGTTTTTTGTAAGCGGCGTTAAGTGGGAAGTTATTTATTCCGCTGCTGGTATACAGTTGAAACTGGAAAGGGCTTAACAATGGCTGTTGGGAAATGTAAGTGCAAAAAGAACGGGTATTTATTTTACCGGTACCAGTTTGCCATCAGCATCTTCTACATGCAGCAGCTGCGTATCCAAACCATCCAGTACAATAATGCCCTGCAGCGATGAGTGTTTGGCGGCATCCTGCTTCCAGGACCAGGCAAGTTGCCCGGCCGGTGTATATTCAAGCACCTGTACACCGGAAGTGCCAAATTTGGGGCCATGTCCCTGCCAGTTAGTAACCACATAATTGCCATTGGCCAGCACCTGGAAACCGGCAAAGAAATTAGGATTTACTGCAGCCGGGCCGCTAATGGTATCCAGCAGCTTTCCACGGGTATCAAACACCTGGAAGTTTTTAGCATAACCGGTGCTCACAATGGTGTTGCCATTGCGTAGACGCAGCGCCTGCCAGGCATTGGGTTTGGCGGCCCCGGTAATGGCTGCCTGCCAGACAACGGTTCCATCCGGCCTTCCTTCAAACACTGTTTTACCTGCTGTTACCAGGAAGTTGCCGCTAACTGTTTGCCGCAGCAGGCGTACATAATCATACCCCGGGTATACTATCATGTTTTTTATTTCACCGTCCGTGCCGGCTTCAATCAAGACAATACCTTCTTTGCCCTGCCAGTTGATGCCGGCCAGCAGTGTATTGCCATTGCGCAGCCTGCGGGCGCATACCGTGCCCGGAAAATTATTCAGCTCGCCCACCAGTTTGCCGGTGGTAATTTCTCTTTCTTCATAGCCGTAGCCGGTACCCATCAGCACACGGCCATTGCCTACCAACTGCAAATCGCGGCCCGCCGGAACGGGTAGGTACCAATTATTGGCCGGGTTGGTTAGGTCTTCATAACTCAGTTGCGACAGACCTTCATCGCGCAGCAATAAATGTTGTGGATGCATGCCGGAAGCTGATTTGCCTGCGGCTGTTTTGCCAGGACTGCAATGACTGAACAGAAATGCAACAAAAAAGGCGGACAGCAGGCGAAAGGTGGAAATTCTCATGGTGACTGTTTATAAAGGCTGTGTTGGGGAATGATTTTATATGCGCTATACCAGTTGTGGAGGAAAACTTTTTATTTTACCTAACCAGACAAACAGGAAAGAAAATACCAGGAAGACAAGCACCAGCCCTGCACTGTTCACCGCCACTTTGGAATAACCCAGTTGCAATGCATCCAGGAAGGGGTAGGGATACCAGGCGGCAAAATGCCCGCGCAATATTACACAAACTGCATACACAGCCGGGTAAACCAACCAGCCGGGAATATGACTGTAACGTAATGTACGCGCATTGGTCCAGCGCCAACAGTATATCAGCATCAATAATGGCGCTAGCGTGTGCAGAAGATCGTGCAGCACTGCCTGCAAACCCGAAGAATCCCATAATTGCCGCAGGATGATATTGTAGATCAGTCCTACCACAACAATGTACAAGGCAATGGCGGTCTGTACGGATGGTTTGAAAAAGAAACCGCTGGCATTTTTTTCTGGTGTAAGCAAAAGTACCGTGGCGTATACGGCTACCAGTATATTGGTAAGAATCGTAAAATAACTAAAAAAACGGAGGAGGGATTCGCCGGTACCCGTGGGCACTGTTTGCAAATGCAACAGCAGTTGCGCAATCAGCGCAAACCATTCTATAACCACCAGTAACAGCAGGAATACTTTACGTGCGTTCATCACATTACACCATTTACTTTTT
>JANPGT010000943.1:0-6170 GCA_031424135.1 Chitinophagaceae bacterium | reverse complement strand
CGGACGGGTCTGATATGATGATGTCTGATTTCTATTGACCAGCCAAACCCTTGCTTTACCAATTAAATGAACAACCAGTTAACCAACCAACCAGCTTCCCAATGGGCATACGCAATGCCTGTCCCTACCGATCAACCCCGTCCGACCTGGTCATCCGGGCGGGCAATCAACTGATCAACTATTTATCCCACCAGACTCTTGTACTCATTTTATCGGCACCCTGCCTGGCCACCGCTGCATTGTAATTGGTGGTGTTAACAGACTGCTCCGAAGTGGGGTATCCCAGCCTCCTGATAAAAGTACCATTGGGCACATCGGGATTGGTCGGTTGTCCGTAAGGGTTAGCCGTAAGGGTGGGGAAGCCGCTTCTGCGGAAATTGGCAAAGGCTTCAGGACCGTTTAAGAAAGAGGCTATCCAGTATTGGGTATTGATCTGCTGCAGTTCTGTACCCACTACAAGGGGATTGGCAGTAACATAAGTATCCCTTGCACCGGCCGCCACGGCGGAGCCTGCATCAAAGGCTGCCATCTGGTCCATATGGGCGCGGATGCCATCAGAAAAGTATTGTGCGGCGGTACCGGCGGTTATCCATCCACGAAACCTGGCTTCTGCCAGCAGCAATTGTGTTTGTGCTGCCGTAACAAAGAAAACAGGGGAGGAGACTTTTACCATTCTTCTGCGGTCTACCTGGCTGTAATCATAAAAACTTGCCAGGCCGTCTGCAGTGGCGCGTGCTACAATGGTGCCGTTATCATAGCCCATGGGCATACCAATCTGCTGCGCAGGATTGGTAGAACCAGCAGCCACCGTTTGACCATTACCTGATGTAGCACCCACATAGCGGATGGCAATTGACTGAAGCCTTGGATCGCTGGTGTTTTTCAGCTGGTCTACAAATTGCTTGGCCAGGTAAAAATTGGCAGCCTCAGTACCATTCAGCATATTGCCAATGGGCTGGGTATAGTTGGCATCGTGACGCATCAGGGCATTGTCGGCATTGGTTAATATAACACCACCTGCAAAAGCGGCTGTTACGGCTGCCTGTGCTTTTGCAGCGTCTACCTTGCTGAGGCGCATGCCGGCCCGCAGCAGTAAAGAGTAACCAAACTTTTTCCATTGGGCGATGTTACCGGCATACAGTACATCTGCTGTTTCAATGGTGCCACCTGCATTCAATGCTGCGGAGGCGTCGGTAAATTCCTGTATCAGTTTTGGATAGATATCCTGCTGTGCATCGTATTTGGGGAAAAATGTCTGGCTGATATAACCTGCACCTGCCTCGGTATAAGGAATATCTCCGTGCTCATCTGTGAGGATCATAAAGGCATAGGCCTGCAGTATACGCGCCATATTGTACAGGTTGCTGCGGGCGGGCGTGTTTTTGGTGGCGTTGATTACATCAGCAGTGTATTTAATTACATTCTGGTAATAAGCGGCCCACACAATGCCGCCGGCATCCCGGCTGTCCTGGTTAAAATTAGCGCCAGCCAGTACACCACCGTTGGGTGACACCATCTGCTGCACTACGCCCATATCGTAAATAACCGCTTTTGTAGGAAAGGAAATACTGATGGTGGCGTTGTTCAGCAGCAATGCGGGGTCTACCGCTGTTGGACTGGTCTTATTTTTATTTAAATCTTCCAGGCCCTTCTCGCACGAAGCACCGGAGACTAAAAGCAGCACCAATAAACTATAGCTTAGTATTTTTTTCATGATTCGTGGTATTAAAATTTGATATTAAGATTAAGTCCAAGTCCTCTTGTAGTGGGAACACCTGCAGACTCCAGGCCTACCTGGTTGTCTGAGCCAAAGCCAAAGGATTCGGGATCTATATTATCAACCCATTTTTTAATGATCAGTACGTTGTTGGCAACAAAATCCAGTTTCAACCCCTTCACTGGCCATTTAGACGGGATATATCTGGTGAAGTCATAGCCTAAGCTGATCTGCCGGAGTTTCCAGTAGCCGCCGTTATAAATTACGGGTTCTACAATCTGCTGCGACCTCAAATGCTCCCAATAAGTTTGTACGGGAGACACTGCGGTATTGGGTGCGCCGGCTGCATTTACGCCTTTGCCAACAACACCACCAACGCGGCCTTCAAGTGTTTTCATGTGCAGGCCTTCGCGGATGGCATTGAAATTGGTACCAGACAGCATTTTATTGCCAAGTTTATAATCAATAAAGACAGTCAGCGTGATGCCTTTGAAATTAAACGAGTTCAGGAAACCGCCTGTCCACTTGGGCAAAGCACTGCCAAACAGAATAAGATCAGAGGTACGCAATGGTAAACCGTTTGCCTGGAAAATCTGTTGTCCTTTGGCATCACGCGCATAACCATAGCCGGCCAGCTGTCCCATTTCCTGTCCAACCACCAATCTTAATTCTCCATTGAACACGTGCGTACCTACAGTGATACGCTCGCCGGGTTTATCAGTGATAATACTTTCTACTTTTGTTTTATTGTAGCCGGTGTTGGCAGTAAACTCCCAGGTAAATTTCTTGGTTTTTACAGGCACCAGGCTCAGCAAAGCTTCCCAGCCATTATTGCTGCTTTTACCGCTGTTGATTCGGGTACTGGTAAAGCCGGAACCGTCTGATATCTGCACGCCCACAATCTGGTCGCGGGTAATTTTTTTGTAGGCAGCCACGTCAATGGTTACACGATTATTGAACAATCTCAGTTCCATACCTACTTCTGTTTCCGCCACCCGGCTGGGGCGAAGGTTGGGGTTTGGAACCACTGCGCCGTTATTACCAACAGCTACTGCAGTACCGGAAGGATTGTTGATTAAGTTGGAGTTAATACCATAAAACAACTGGTCGGAAGCAGGTGATACATCACCATCACTGCCCACTTCTGCATAACCCAGCCTTATTTTACCAAACGATAACCATGGAACGTTGGGCAAAGATTCGGAGAATACATAAGCACCGGAAACAGAAGGATACAAAATGCTTCTGTTGGCTGGTGAAAGGGTAGAGAACCAGTCATTCCGCACGGTACCATTTAAATACAATGTACGGTTCCAGGAAACTTCAGCTGAACTGTACAGGGAGTTAACGCCCTGCTGAATCAGCGCATAGGTAGGATCTTTCGCCCGGCCATTCTGCACGGTATATAATCCCCGGATTACAAAATCCGTTACCTGCACATTGTTGATGTCTGACTGGCGGCGCATCTGGTTGCCGCCTCCTGTAAGATTTACATCAAATTTGCCAAAACTTTTGTTGGCCACCACCAGGAAGTCCAGGTTGGTTTCCCTGAACCTGCGCGATTCCTGTGTATAAATACCATTTACGAAACCGGCTTGTGCAGCAGCTCTTGAAGCATGACCGGTGGGGAAATTATTCACATCCTCATCGCGGCTCCAGTAATCCTGGCCAAAACGTCCCTGTATAGACAGCCATGAGAGCAAATTGTATTTGGCTGATACGTTACCGAATATTCTGTCGCGTTTAATATTATGAAATTGTTCCGCCAGCACCCAGTAAGGATTGGTACGGTTCATAAAACGTGAGTAGATGTATTCATTGCCGGCGGCATTGTATTTGTTGGCTGCCAGTACACTCAGGGGCATGGTATTGGCCATGGCCATTATTACAGTTGGAATAGAGTTATCCTGGTTGGCAATATTGGGCGGGTTGCTGTTGACTTCCCTTGAATAATTGACGTTACCGCCAAAGGTTAATTTATCTGAAAGGTTATAGCTGAATCCAAGATTCAGGCTTTTGCGGTTAAAATCATTGTTGGGCACAATGCCTTTGTTGGAAGTATTATTCAAAGACATGTACAAGCCGCCCTTTTCGCCACCGGCAGACAGGGTGACTGTATTGGCAAAGTTCTGGCCATGACGGTAAAACTCTTTTATACGGCTGCCCTGCGCTACATAAGGCACGGTAAGATTATTAAACAATATCTGTGTCATACCGGGGGCAATCTTTTCACCAAAAGACCATTGACCGGATGTGGGATTAGGGGTAGTTGGCCGCACACCGTTTTCTCCCTGGCCATATTCTTTCTGGTAATCAGTAAAGTCAAGCGGTGTTTCGTTGGTGTAATTAGCATTATACGCAAGGCCTATGCCCTTTCCTTTAGACCTTGTTTTGGTAGTAACCATTATTACGCCATCCTTGGCACGCGAACCATACAAAGCTGCAGCGGGTGCGCCCTTCAGGATGCTCATGCTTTCTATATCATCCGGGTTGATGCTGGACAAACCATCACCGCCATCAGCCGTGATGCCGCCTCCTTTTACACCATTTGCATTTTCATTGAAATTGGTATTGTCTACCGGCACACCATTGATAACAATCAGCGGATTGTTCTGGCCATTAATAGACGACTGACCGCGGATACGGATTTTTGAACTTCCGCCCGGGCCCGTGCCCAGGGAAGATATGTTTACACCCGCCACCTTACCCTGCAGGGCGTTCATTACATTGGGCGAACGGTTCACCGAAAGTTCGTCCGGTTTTACATTGGTAGTTGAATAGCCAAGCCCCCTGGCCTGTTTTTTAATACCCAGTGCAGTAACCACTACTTCATCCAGGTTGCGCAGGTCTTTTACAAGCGATACCTCAATGACGCTGCGGCCCGCCAGCGGAATCTCCTGGGCTACAAAACCTACAGAACTGAAGACGAGGGCGGTTTTTCCACCGGCATTTACAGTGAATCTGCCGTCAGCATCGGTAGTTGTACCCTTGGTGCTGCCCTTCGGCAAAACACTTACACCAGAAAGCTTATCGCCCTCTTTGCTGGAAACTGTACCGGTAACTGTCTGTGCATTGGTAGTGAAAGAAAAAACTGCAAACATCATGCATAAAAGCAGACGTATACAAGAAGCTGGCTTACGGGGAAGCCGTAGTTCTTTTGTCATAATGGCAAGTCATTTTGGTTAAGAATATTTCGTCGCGGAACCGTTAGAGTGATAGCTATTCCCTGTAAGGTTTACTAACACGATACAAAATAGTAGTAATAAAACGGCAATAACTTCCAATTTTTCACAGCGGTGGTTTTTGCACTTTTGAAAAAGTTCGCAGTTCATAGTTCTTAGTTCGTTTGCGCGGCACCCGGAAGGAAAAAATTTCCTGTTCCATTTGCAGGCTTATAGGTATTCAATTGCGGAAAGCAACTGATTTCTGCCAACATTCACCTATTTTAGTTTTTTATTTTTTGTTCTTCGTTTGCCGCAAAAACCAGGAACTAAGAACTTTGAACTTTCCCGAACTTGTCTTGTATGAGCCAGTTTTTTCTGCAACAGCCAATATCGGCGGAACTGCATCCTTTTCCGCACATCATTGAACTGGCATGCCAGAAAATTCAGCATATACAGTTCAATTCCTTTGCACGCAGGCAATCGCCGCACCTGCAGTTTTTTTATATCAATGAAGGCAAGTTTGAATGGATCATCAATGGCAATTATTTTACACTCTACCCCGGCGATACGGCCATTGTGCTGCCACAGCAGGAGATAGGCAGCGAAAAAGGTTTCCTGGATCTGGGTATTATCTCCCGCATTGCCATAGCGCCGGAACAATTTGCCGCCAATGGCCAACTGCGCCTGGGAAGTTGGAGCGGCATCCCCGAAAGCGACATCCGCTCCATCAGCAAACTGCTGTCGCTGAATCATATTTCCGTATTGTCGAAACTGCCGGGCACGGGGCATATTTTTCACACCCTGCAGAAAGAAATAGCCGAACAGGAAATTGGTTATACCGTGCGGGTAAACCAGCTGATTGATGAACTGCTGATCAGCGTGGTACGCCACCTCACCAGGCAGAACAACCTGCAACGCGACTTTCCGCAGACGTTTATGAAACTGGAGCAGAACCTGCGCAGCCACCTGGACCACCAGTGGCTGGTAGAGGAGATGGCCGTACTTGTGGGACTGGGCACAACTGCCTTTACAGAAAAAGTAAAAAATTATACCGGGTTCTCGCCGCTTCATTACCTAATCAATATCCGGATTGCAGAAGCCATTAAATTATTGAAAAATACTGATCAGCCTGTAACGGATATTGCGCTGAACACCGGCTTTTATTCGTCGCAGCATTTTTCTACCACCTTTAAAAAACTAACGGGCTATACGCCCAGCCAGTTCAGGAAAAACAATAAAAAGAACAGTTAACCGCATTATAAAATTGATCATTATGGATTGTATCATTA
>JANPGT010000942.1:0-2902 GCA_031424135.1 Chitinophagaceae bacterium | reverse complement strand
CATCCCTAATGCTCATAGCCTTCAGGCTAAGGATACTAGTACACGGGTTACCTGTTCATATTATAGGCTGGCAGTGTGATATTGAACGTTGCAGTAGACAGATGACGGGTGACTGATTTTACATAACCCACGGCTTTAGCCGTGGGAGTAGCGATACGCTATAATTAATGGGCTTTAGCCCAATGGGACATTGGTTTGGACAACAGTGTTGTTTGGCAAAATAACGTTGCCAGTCATCGGGCTAAAGCCTATTTAAATAATACAGCCTCTCTTCCCGGGCCTGAAGGCCCTGGGTTAACACCATCGCTTTCAGCAAAGCGTCGAAGGAAAAATCCTTCACCTGACGGCAATCCCCTAATGGTTTTTGGGTAGTATTAAAACACTGCCATTAAAGTATTTAGCCGGTGCAAAATGCACCCCGAAAACTGCCTTCACTTAACAAAAAATCTTTATTTTAGCATATCAGCTAACTGCTTTTATGAGGACAACCTATTACTCAATACCATCCCATTCCCATATCAACCAATACCAGGCAGCCATAAGCAAGCTTACGGCCACGCCCGGCACGGAATTCCTCGGCAGACAGTTGCAACAAATAATACCAGGATTGATTAACCCCCTGTAGCTGACAGAAACGCTGCCAGCAAAACAGGCCCGGGTTAATCTAATATAACTGTCCTGCTTAATCCAAATCAGAAACATCATTGTTTCATCCTTAAAATTCCTTTGACCGGTCCGGGCAACCAATTGCCGGGTTGTGTTGTATTGTATTTTATTACAAATTTGTATCGCCAAGCCGAATACCCTACTTGAAGTTTTAAAACCAAAGCACGTATTATGAGAAATTGTACGCAACGTTTTTTAGTGACTACCGCTGCATTGCTGTTGGCCATCGTATTCACCCATGCGCAAAAACAGGTATTGGCACCCACCCGCAGGTGCGAAACCATGGAAGAGCTGGACAGGATTATCCGCAACAATCCGGGTATTGTGGAGCAATGGCGCGCAGAGGGACAGCGGCAGTACAATGCTTACCTGAAACGCCAGCAGGCATCAAAAGGTGAAAGAGTAGAAGCCGGAGAACTCATCATACCCATTGTTTTTCATATTGTGGATTCTGCCCAGCGGCAGGCATGGGTAACAGACAGGGATATTTATGAACAGGTAGAAATGCTGAACCGCGATTATGCAGGCAGAAAAGCCGATGGTTTTAAGGGCCTTGTACCAAAAGAAATTACTGACCGCGTAGGAAGAATACCCATCAAATTTGTACTGGCACGCCGTACACCCGCTGGAAACCTTAGCTCCGGTATTGAACGCAGGGTTGCGGCCAGCCCGGGGTATGTAAATATTAAATCTACCGCCACCGGCGGCTTAGACGCCTGGGATGTAACCAAATACGTAAACGTATGGTGCGGCACTTTCAGCGGCAGTGAAGCAGGCTTGCTGGGTATCGCTACCTTTCCCTTTACTACCAGTGGCGGCCCCCAGGGCGTGGTGATTGGCACCGCTACCCTGCCCTTTACCAGCGCTACTGCACGCAGCTACTACCCAACTTATACAGAAGGCGCTACACTTTCTCATGAACTGGGACATTACTTCTACCTCTGGCATACGTTTGGTGATAACGCCGCCTGCAACAATGCAGATTTCCGTATCCAGGATGGATGGCCACTGGCTTCAGGCGCAGGACCAGAAGGTGATGATACCCCCGACCAGAAAGGGAATCCCAGTGCAGACGGCTTTGTATACGGTAACCCCAGCCAGAACTACAATGTGGGCTGTATAGACGTACCCTATGGTATTGTGTACGGCAGTTATATGAACTATTTTGACGACCGCTCACTTTTTATGTTTACAGACGGCCAGCGCAAGCGGGTAGAAAGCTGTATCGATTTGTACCGGTCCGGTTTAAAAACCTCCAACGGCGCTACCCCACCCGTGGCAGTTACTGATGCCTTCCTTGTAAACAGCAACCCGAGAGGTACGCCCGAAAGACGCGCCACGTTTATGAATAATTCGCCCCTGAAAGCCATTGTAAGAAACCTGGGCAGCAGCAATTTGACTTCCGTAACGGTGAACCTGAGTGTGGACGGAGGGGCTCCTTCTTCAACTGCCTTTACCATAGCCCTTGCCCCGGGAACCGATACTACACTTGCCCTTGGCAACCTCAGCGCAACTGCGGGCGGTCATACCCTTACCATCTATACTTCGTCGCCCAATGGTTCGGCAGATGCTTTCACCGGCAATGATACCCTGCAGTCTTTTGTAATAGTGAATCAAACCAGCATTACCGCACCCTTTACTGAAAGTTTTACCAGCGCTACTTTTCCGCCCGCCCAATGGCTGGTATACAACCCCAATGGTGGCACCAGCACCTGGACAAGAAACAGTACCTCCGGATTTACTGCAGCAGGCGCTGCGTTTTTCAGCAATTTCAATATCAACCAGGTGGGTACCCTGGATGAGCTCATAATGCCCGCCATTAACCTTGGCGCCTCAGATTCATCCGTACTCAGTTTCAGCGTAGCACATGCTGTATACGATAATGTAGATGTGTCTACCTGGGATGGGATAGAAGTATACGTTTCCGGAGATGGCGGACTTACCTACAATATGGCATACAAAAAAACAGGGGCGTTTTTAAAAACCATTGACGCTGCACAAACAAGTTCTTTTGCAGCCACCCCGGCACAGCCGGAAAGATGGAGAAAAGAAGCCGTCAACCTGACACCCTATATTATACCCGGCCAGCGGATGCTGATTAAATTCCGCAATACCAATGCCTACGGCAACAATACCTATATTGATGATATCGGTGTAAGTGCTGCCTCATTGCCCACCAGGGATGCGGCGGCCATTTCATTACTGAATCTGCCTCCGGTGCTTTGCGGCGGTTCAA
>JANPGT010000941.1:0-1727 GCA_031424135.1 Chitinophagaceae bacterium | reverse complement strand
TGCGGAGTTATCGCAGTTTTTAACCCAGGCCATTGAGATCCAAAAGAATTACCTGGAGAATATGAACAGCTACAATCAGTCCATGATTCAATATTATTATTACATCAACCAATAAAATACCAGCAGATGAAGCATTTATTTATAGGGGTAATCATTTTAGCAAGCATCGCTTCTCTTGTTTCCTGCGGAAATAAGGGTAGCGCGGAAAATACGGTTGCCAAAGAAGATACCAGTAAAGTGGATAAGCCTGCACACGAAAACCCCAATTTTGCGGTACTTACTGAAGAACAGGTTAAAAGTATTGGTATAGAATTGGGCGCCGTTGAAGAAAAGCAATTAACGGCCGCTTTGAAAACCAATGGCGTATTGAGGGTGCCCAATCAAAATAAGGCCAGTATCAATTCTATCTATAGCGGGGTAATAAAATCTTTGCTGGTACAACCGGGCAATACAGTAAGAAAAGGACAAACCATTGCCACCATTGCCAACCCTGAATTTATACAGGCGCAGAGTCAGTACCTGAATGTAAATGCAAAAATCAGTTTGGCCGAACTGGAAGCGAAACGCCAGCAGGAATTAAATGCAGGAAATGCGGGTGCATTAAAGAATTTACAGGCGGCGGAAACAGAATTAAGGACTTTGCGCACCCTGAAATCAACGCTGCAGCAGCAGATAGAATTGATGGGGGTTAATCCGGCTAATCTTTCCAATGGCAGGCTGATTTCTGTATTAACTATTACCAGCCCCATCAATGGTGTGGTGAGTAATGTGATGGTAAAACTCGGAACCTATGTTGATGTAACAACAGCGGTTGCCGAAGTAGTTGACAATAGCCAGTTACACCTTGATTTGTTTGTGTTTGAAAAGGACCTGCCAAAACTAAAAGATGATCAAACCATCCACTTTACAGTTACCAATAATCCCGGCAAGGAATATGATGCCCAGATTTACTCCTTGGGTTCTTCTTTTGAGGGGGAAAGCAAGGCAATTACCGTTCATGCCATGGTGAAGAGTGTAAAAACGGGGTTGATTGACGGCATGAATGTAACGGCTGTTATCAGTCTCAATAAGTTAACTGTACCTGCCGTACCAAATGATGCCATTGTAACAGTAGCTGGCCAGGATTATATTTTCGTTTTTAAGGAAAAAAAGGGGGCCGAACTGGAATTTGAGCGGGTAGCTGTTTCCAAAGGGACAAGTGATGTGGGTTATACGGAAATAACATTGCTGAAAGAAATCCCCAAAGACGCGAAAATTGTTGTTAAAGGTGCCTTCTTCGTATCTGCTAAAATGACCAATGTTGAAGAATAATTCCAATTACAACAATGCTTGAAAAGATAATACTCTTCTCCCTTATACCGGTTTTTACCATGCTTGCAGGTGGTCTTATTGCCGTGTTCAGGAAACCTGATGGGAACATCCGAAGCTTGATTTTGCATTTTGCAGCGGGTGTTGTATTCTCAGTAGTAGCCGTAGAACTGTTACCGGATGTTGTTAAAGAGCACAAGCCGCTGCAGGTTATCATTGGATTTGCATTGGGGCTGATTACGATGCTGCTGATAAGGAATTTTTCAGCCTCAAAAGACGAAAAGGGAAGCGTAGTATTCAAAGATAAAGTTCCTGTTGGCTTGCTGGTAGCGATAGGGGTGGATATTTTTATTGATGGGTTGCTGCTGGGTATTGGCTTTTCTGCCGGAAGCAAAGAAGGAATGTTGCTGGCAGTGGCT
>JANPGT010000940.1:0-4516 GCA_031424135.1 Chitinophagaceae bacterium | reverse complement strand
TCATGAAACCATATTCCATTACAAACAGGTGGGTTTTGTGGTAACGGCTGGCTATAGGGGTGGAAGAATCGTAGACGGCAGCCTTACTGCCACCACCGATGAAGCCGGCAACCTTACCATGCGTTACCAGCATGTAAACCTGGATGGAAGTTTTTTAACCGGTACCTGTTACTCACAACCCGAGATAATGCCCAATGGCAAAATACGCCTGCACGAAAAATGGCAATGGACCTGTGGTGATTACAGCAGCGGGGAGTCAGTGGCGGAGGAAGTGTAACCCCCTAACCCCCTGAAGGGGGAAATTTACCCAAGCCCTGCAGGCAGTTTTTCCCGTTTATTAATGGGAATAATTTTAAACTTACATCTTGCAATATGTGCACTGAGAATATTTTTTACAAGTGATGTTTGTTTGAATTTTCTTGTTGATACAACGAACTCATTGTTCCATCGAACTCATGTTAATGACCGTAATATTCCCCTTCAGGGGGTGTGGATATAGGCTTCCAGGTTTGCTTTCATTCCCTTTATTTCATTTTCATTGGCCATAATGGTTTGCAGGTTTTCCTGCATGGCATCATTCAGGTACAGCATACCGCTGTTTAATTTGATGCTGGCAGAAGAATGAAATTCTACTGCACCAGTTTGCTTTGCCAAATCAATAATATTGGCGGCGCGTACGCCGGAGCCCGGCATAATCACAATACGATCATTGGCCTGCCTGATTAGATCGTTCAGCAATTGGGCACCTTCCGGGGCTGTTGGTTTATGGCCTGAGGTAAGAATGCGTTCGCAACCAATAGAAATAATTGTTTCCAGTGCTTCAAAGGGATTGATAGCCCTGTCAAACGCCCGGTGAAAAGTAACGCCCATGGGATAGGCAAGTGCCACTAATTGTTTACAGTGTTCCGCATCAATGCTGCCATCCTGGTGCAGCATACCAATCACTACACCTTCACAACCCAGGTCTCTGCACATCAGTATATCGGCTTTCATAATGGCGAACTCTTCCGGCGAATAAAAAAAATCGCCCCCGCGTGGCCGTATGATGGGATAAACATCAATACCCACATTTTCTTTTACCATTTTAATGGTGCCATAGCCTGCTGTGGTGCCACCTTCGGCTGCATCTGCACATAGTTCAATACGGTGCGCACCTGCCGCCGCAGCAATGATAGCAGAGTGGTAGTTGTAACAGCAGATTTCGAGGGTGAATGGCATGGGGTGATTATTATTTCGTGAGGCGTCGGTCGTGAGTGGTGAGTGGTGAGTCGTGAGTGCTTTTGCCGAACTGACGACTGACGCCTCACGTCTCACGATATCAGTCGAGAAAATATTTCGCTTTGATCAGTTTCTCCTCACTTCCATTCTTCAGCGCATAGCTGAAACCTTTATGAATGGCATAGGCGCCCACTTCACCTTTTTTGTTCAATGCCAGGAAGGCTACCTGTATCTCTTTTGCTTTTTCACCTTTTACTTTCATGATGCGTTCAACGGCTTTCTTACAGGCCAGTTCCGGACTCATCCCCTGGCGCATAAACTCCACAACTGTATGCGATCCGCAGATACGGATAACATCTTCGCCCTGGCCCGTAGACGTTACTGCACCCACTTCGTTGTCTACAAATAAACCGGCGCCAATAATAGGAGAGTCACCCAAACGTCCGCGCATTTTAAAACCCATGCCGCTGGTAGTGCAGCTGCCGCTGAGATTGCCTTTGGCATCCATAGCTACCATACCAATGGTGTCATGGTTCCATTCGCCGTTTTCCAGTTGCGCCGGTGCAAAAGGACCATGTTCTTTTTTTGTATTTTCTATATTGATAACAGGCTTGTATTCTGATTTCTTCAGCCACTGCTCATATGATTTCTGTGCGTCTTCGCTGAGCTTTTGTTCTTCCAGCGCAAAGCCTTCTACTACTGCAAATTGCTGGGCGCCGCTACCTACCAGCATTACATGCGGTGTTTTTTCCATTACGCGGCGTGCTACAGAAACAGGGTGTTTGATGCGCTCAAGAAAGGCCACGCTGCCGCAATTGAATTTATCATCCATGATGCAGGCATCCAGGGTTACAAAGCCATCACGGTCGGGGTTGGCACCCAGTCCTACGCAGCAACTTTGTTCAGCTTCAGTTACCATTACACCTGCTTCTACGGCATCCAGTGCGCGGCCGCCCTTGCCCAACACTTCCCAGGCGCCTTTATTGGCATTCAGTCCTGCATCCCAGGTGGAAATAACAATGGGCTTGCCCGTTACCACGGGATAAGCAGTTTCCTGTGCGGCACTTTTCTTGCCCAATAAAACAGCAACTGAACTAAATAACGAGGATTGTAAAAATTTTCTCCGGCTGGCCATAATACTTTTATTTAAAAAACTAAGATAGGGATTTCAGGAGATCCAATGGCCGCTATTCTTTGACTTGTATGGAAGACCGCCACCTTAGCAATCACTTTATGCCACCCCCATTCCATCCACATGGGGGCTACATACAATGAAAATCACAATATAGCAGCCGTTGTTTTACCCATCGTTTTCAGATCCTGCAAAGCTGGCGGTATTTTTCAATTCTTTTTCCGTTTGTTCGGCTTTAATTTCAATCTCAAACTGTTCTTTTCTTTTGGGGATGATGGGTACTACGCCCAGCACCATACAGGCGGCAAACATGCATGCAAAAAGCAGCTGCCCCGAAAACCTGAGGCATTTTTTCAGATTGTTCATTTCAGAATAGGTAACAGCAGCACAACTATAAAGGCTGTGTGCAGGGATAAATTAATAAGGGAGGAACCGGTTATCCGGCGCCAGAACAGGGAACCTGCTCAGGAATTAAAAATCAAGGCTTCGGGGTCTTCGGGAAAAGACAGTAGCCTCAGCAAATAGCGGGAAGTATTTATTGCAGCAACAGATTGGGCCAACCGGGTGAGTCTGACCCTTATCAATCCATGGTAACAGGAAAGGGAATTCCTGTAGTCAGCAACTGGCCCGTCTATTATAATATTGTAAAGCGGTTGTAGATACCAGGAAGAATTTTTTGAAATGCAGCTTCGGCCGTTATCCCGCCATGCAACCTGTACAGGATGGATATACCGGGCCATGGTTTTACCCGGATGCCCGGTAAACAACAGCAGGCCCAGCAACAGGCCGACGCCCAGCCACCAGGTGGTAATATTTCGGTATGTAATGCTGTGTTGCTGCATCGGCTAAGAAAACAAAGAGAAAAGAATTTTCTATATCGGTTTGGCATTTATGGCTGTCCTTCGCCGTTGGGGTATTTTTACCAACAACTGGGGCCCAGCTATTTGACATTGTGGGTCATAAGACCAACAATGTTGGGATACAGCGACGCGGGTACCGATCAACCAATGCACTAAATACTAATCATCCTGTCACGCGCCACCGTTTTCCACTCGCCGGAAACAATTCCTTTCTCAATGGTAATGGCTCTTTCGTATAAAGCTACTGTAGGACAAATATGAATCGGAAGTCCATATAAAACATCACCGGTTTTGTAACCGTGATGGGCGCCAGCTTCAAGTACCAGGTGCTCTTCGCTCTGGCCAAGGGGCTTCAGTTGGGGTGCATTTAAAAAATATACCCGGCGCGCCAGTTCATTTTCGGCCGCAATGGATTTATGACCAAGATCGGTGCAGATGGTAGTATCGCCCGGCAAAGAAATAACACGCGATATTACCAGTGCTGCCGGTAGAAATCCCTGCTCCGGGCAGAGATCGCTGTAGCCTTTATCCCAGTAAATAAATGTACCCGGACTGCATTCTATTTCCGCTCTTTTGCAATGCACCGAAAAGGAGGGCGAGCCCCCCATTACAATGATGGGTTTGTGCAGTCCCTGATCCATAATATCTTTTTGAAGACTGGCTGCTGCCGCAAAGGAAAGATCGCAATTTTTTGTACGGGCAGCAAAATCAACGTCGCGTATATGACCGTCATAAGCATGAATACCTACCGGCGCAATGCCTTCCAGCCCGGCACAGGAAAGGTATAATTCCATCGCACCGGCGCCGGGTGCGATACCAGTACGGTTCATTCCAACATTCAGATCTATATATACCGGTACGGTAAGTCCGTGCTGGTTGAATACGGCTGCCATTTGCTGTGCCGCTGTAATATTATCAGTAAGGCAGGCATATTTTGTAGCTGTGTATTTCTTTATAACGGCTACGAACCGCTGCAGTTTGGGGCCGTTGGGCTGGTAGGCCAGCAGCACATCAGGTGCCAGGCACATGCCCAGGGTTTCTGCTTCGGCAATGGTAGCGCATTTGAATTTCTGGATACCCGCTGCCATCATCAACTGAATAGTCTCCCGGCATTTGCTGGTTTTAATATGGGGCCGCAAGCGCTTCACGTCATCTATCATGTTTACTGCCGTCTGGATATTTGCTTTTACCCTGTCTGGATAAATGACCAGTGCGGGAGAATCCAGTTCTTCAATATTGCTGATTTGATACCAGTTTGTGTTCAGGTCGCTCATTAGAAAATGTTTTTAAGCTGTTAGCTATTAGC
>JANPGT010000939.1:0-2881 GCA_031424135.1 Chitinophagaceae bacterium | reverse complement strand
AGCTTTATTACACTTCATTGTGCTGTAAATATTCTTTTGTTATTCTGAACCGATAAAAATATATTTGGTTAAGCAGAATCAGTCATCTCCTAAAAAGATCGCCATGAAAAAAATCGGCATTTTATTCGGCCAGGAACGCAGCTTTCCCACCGCTTTTATTGAAAGAGTGAACAGCAAAAACGTGAATGGCATTACCGCAGAGCCGGTACGCATTGATAAAGTGATGCAGGGTGAGCCCACAGAATACGCTGTTATCATTGACCGCATCAGCCAGGACATTCCGTTTTACCGCGCCTACCTTAAAAATGCAGCGCTCACCGGCACGGCAGTTATTAACAACCCTTTTTGGTGGAGTGCCGACGAAAAATTCTTCAACAATTGCCTGGCCACTAAAATAAATGTACCCGTACCCAAGACCGTCATACTGCCTTCTAAAGATCACCCGGATGATACTTCTGATAATTCATTTTCTAACCTTGCCTACCCGTTGGACTGGCAAAACATTTTTAATTATATAGGCTTCCCTGCTTATATGAAGCCATTTGCCGGAGGCGGATGGAAGCATGTGTACAAACTTAACAATGCCGAAGATTTTTTCCAGAAACACAGCGAGACCGGTCAACTGGTAATGCTGCTGCAGGAAGAAATTGTGTTTGATGAATACTACCGTTGCTATTGCATCGGCGGCAAATACACCCGCATTATGCCATATGAACCACGTAACCCGCACCACCTGCGCTACGTAGCCAATTTTACCCCCAGCCCCGAACGGCTGCAACTGATGGAAGAGATTGTACTGCGCATCAACCATTACCTGGGCTATGATTTTAATACCGTAGAGCTGGCCCTGCGCGATGGGGTTCCCTATGCCATTGACTTCTGCAATCCCGCGCCCGATGCAGACATCAACAGCGTTGGGCAGGACAATTTCAACTGGGTAGTGGAAACTGCTGCCAATTTTGCCATTGAAAAAGCCATGGCGCATCAACCGGGTGCAGATAACCTTACCTGGGGAGAATATATTAAAAGGGGCAGCGCGAAGCAACCGCTTTTTTGAAACGTGAGTGGTGAGTGGTGAATCATGAGTGGTGATTCGTGAGCTCTCTTGCTGAGCAAGGGAACTATGAACCAAGAACTAAAAATTAAAAACTAAGATGGCAAATATCAGCTACAAACATTTCACCCTGGGTATAGAGGAAGAATACATGGTGCTGGATCCGCATACAAAAGAGCTGAAAAGCCATGAACAGAAGATTGTGCATGAGGGGCAGAAAATGATCAAAGACAAAGTGAAAGCAGAGATGCACCAGGCCGTGGTAGAAGTAGGCACCGATATCTGCCAGAATATTGACGAAGCCTATAAAGACGTTAGTTTTTTACGGAAGACCATTTCCGGCATTGCAGAATCACTGGATCTCTGGGTAGGCGCATCAGGTACCCACCCTTTCAGTCATTGGGAGAGCCAGTTAATAACAGATCATATCCGCTACAGCGAAATTGTGAACGAATTGCAGGAAGCCGCCCGCAGCAATTTAATCTTTGGCCTGCATGTGCATGTGGGCATGGAAAACCGTGACCTGGCCATGCATATTGCCAACTCTGCCCGTTATTTTTTGCCGCATATTTATGCGCTCAGTACCAACTCTCCTTTCTGGGAAGGCCGAAAGACGGGATACAAATCTTTCCGCACCAAGGTATTCGATAAATTTCCACGCACCGGCATCCCCGATTATTTTGAAAGCATTGAAGCCTACGACCGGTATGTAAACCTGCTGATAAAAACCAATTGTATAGACAACGCCAAAAAGATTTGGTGGGATCTGCGTGTACATCCATTTTTCAACACGGTAGAATTCCGCATTTGCGATGTGCCCATGACCGTAAAAGAAACCATTATCATTGCGGCGCTTTTCCAGGGCATCTGCGCCAAACTCTTCCAGCTGCGCTCAAAGAACATGAACTATATGATGTACCAGCGGGCACTGATCAACGAAAACAAATGGCGCGCCGGCCGTTATGGTATAGATGGCCACCTGATTGATTTTGGAAAAGAAGAAGAAGTAAATACCCGTGTACTGATATATGAACTGCTGGATTTTATTGACGATGTGGTTGATCAGCTGGGCAGCCGCCACGTTATTAACCTGGTACCTTCTATGCTGGAAAACGGCACCGGTGCCGACCGGCAGCTGAAAGTTTTTGAGCAAACTAACAATCTGGTAAACGTGGTAGACTATATACACGACCAGTTCCTGTTTGAACTATAAAGCATCTACGTATTTCGCCTGTCAAAAAACCATTAGCAGACCGCGTAAACCAATGTTTTCTTGCTTTTTTTCAAAAAAACATCCCCCAGAATTTGGGTTTGCCCTGTCCGCTGATGTACTTTTATGATAATCTTCACCTCTATTGAAGCCGTTTCGGCTCTGAATTAGCACCAACTTTTTTGTTTTAACCTCCATTGATATGCTGTGCCTGCAAAGCACAGGCGCTGTTTAATTGTTTATCAAATTAAAGAATAGCAGGGACGGTTATGATTACGCAGCCAGCCCGGTATTTTACCTGTGGCTGGTTGCTATTTTTAGACCGGGCAGCATTGCTGATGTAGAGATTAAATGTCGTTTAGTTGTTATAACTCACCCCTGCGCATCTACGATGCGCTTCCCCTCTCTGCAACGCAGAGAGGGGTGTCACGCCCAGGCGTGACGGGATGAGTTGCTGACACTGATTGGGGGGATTTGCTTTAATGCAAGGTTCCTGCAAATCTCAAAATCACCCAATCAATAAATCTCAAAATCATCCCTAATGCTCATAGCCTTCAGGCTAAGGATACTAGTACACGGGTTACCTGTTCATATTATAGGCTGGCAGTGTGATATTG
>JANPGT010000938.1:0-5196 GCA_031424135.1 Chitinophagaceae bacterium | reverse complement strand
ACCATCAGCAAGACCAATACCATCTGTATTTTCATTAACCAGCTGCGCGAAAAAATAGGCGTTATGTTCGGTAACCCCGAAACCACTACCGGTGGTAATGCCCTTAAATTCTACGCTTCTGTACGTTTGGATATCCGCCGTGTAAGCCAGATAAAAGATGGCGATGCTGCCATCGGCAACCGCGTAAAAGTAAAAGTGGTAAAGAACAAAGTAGCGCCGCCTTTCCGCGCTGCAGAATTTGACCTGGTATTTGGAGAAGGTATTTCCAAAGCCGGCGAAATTGTAGACATGGGTGTAGAGCTGGGCGTGGTGCAGAAAAGTGGCAGCTGGTTTAGCTATAACAGCGATAAACTGGGCCAGGGCCGCGAAACGGTAAAACAGTTAATGTTAGACAATCCCGCGCTGGCCGACGAGATAGAAGCAAAAATCCGCGAGAAGATTAAAGAACTGGCCGCGGCATAAAACAGGTTTTTTGGATCATGAATTATAAATAGGTTAGTAAGTACAACAGCCCCATTTCCATGGGGCTGTTTTTATTGGGGGATTGGCGGGGTAGAAAATGGAAATTCTTATTTTTAAGTACTTATAAACGGTTAAATTTGGGAGTAGCGTGAATATAAGCGTTGCCTGCAACTTATCGAATATGACACTACATTATAAATTAGAGCGACGCGACTTTTTGCAACACCAGTTGTTCAATGCAACAAAGTCAGACTTAGTAAAGCAACAACAGAAAAAAACATGGTTGACTTATACACTGATTTCATTTGCGTTGTGCGGTGCGTTCTACTATGTGGGACAAGGTCAGCGCGGTAATTATTTAGTTTTCTATTTTTTTGTGTTGGGAATAATTTTTCTGTTTTTCTTTCCGTCTATGCAAAAAGCCTCTCAAATTAAAAATTATGGACTTTACATCGATGAGATTTATAAGAACAGGTACGGGCATGAGATACTGATATGCTTTACTAGCGACAATATTGAAACCGTTGACATAACTGGGGAAGCCAAGCTCAGGCTAACAAACATTCAAATAATAACTGAGGTTAAAGATTATTTTTTTGTCAAAATGATTACAGGCGAAACTCTAATAATACCTAAAACTGGCGTTGCTGATATTGATGCGTTAAGGGCACAGTTAACAAAGATTAGCCTCTACTTATCAGTGGACTTTACAAGAGAACTGACTTGGCGGTGACAATGAAGCCGCAGGCAACATGGGTTACAGTAAGTGGGGCCTGACGGATGAACAATGGTCAGCGAGGCACCATTTAGCATCATTTATGGTGCGACCGTTTTTTAGGAGATTAGCTTAAAATGAAGGTTTTTCCATACAGTAAGTTCAATAGCCGGGCGGACGGCCCCGAAGCTTCAAACTATTACCCTGCCTGCTGCAAGCCCTGAAGCTTAACCGTAATTGTCTCAAAAAAAATTTCCGCAATGACACGATCTGCAGCGCCTTGCCATTACAAAAAATGCCAAGCCTGTTATTTCTACTTGAGCATAAACTAACTTTAACAGATGAATATGGACCACTGCGGCTTCCAGGTAAAAAACCTTGACAATGCCATCAAATTTTATACTGAAAAATTACTGTTTACACTCGACTTCAGGGCCATCAACAAAGAAGAGCAGGAGGAATATACATTTCTGTCTTTGGGAAAAGCAAGACTGGAATTGATACAGGACCTGGTAAACGAATACGATGTTCCAGTCATAAAGAAACCTTATTGCCCTCATTTCTGTATTGAAATTGATGACATGGAGAAAGCGCTTGCAGCATTAAAAGTAAAAAATATCAATATTGTGAAAGGTCCATTGAAAATTGACAATGAAGAAACCTGGGTATATTTTGCGGATGAAGACAATAATATATTGGAGTATATTCAATGGTTTAATAAAAAATAGCGCTGAGACAACCTGGTACTAGTGCAAACAAACCCGGTACCTTACAGGCAGGTACAATTTCCGCAGGCACATTCAGTTCCGGCTGAAAACCATCTCCTGGAAAGAAACCTCCTGAACGGTAACAGGGGGTCAATCTGGCAGCACTGACCGGGTCATCTACTGTTGGCAGAAGCAATTTTACAAAAAGATGATCGTCAGCAACATTTTGTAAAAGTGAAAAAACATTTGGGAGAAGACCCACTACAATCGTGCAAAGACCCACTACAAAATGTAAAACACTTTTACATTTTGTAGTGCATGAACATCATTTTGTAAAAGTGAAAAACAATCGGGAGACGACCAACAACAATTGGAAGATGGGCAAAAACAATCGGGAGATGACCAAAAACAATTTGTAAAATGTATTTACATTTTGTAGTGAGTCAACATCATTTTGCAAACGTGAAAAACAATCGGGAAACGCCAGGATCTTTCGCGCAAAGCGGCACATCCGATTGTTGGCGCAGCTCTTTTTTTTGCTAAACAGGTCATTGCTAAGCAACTGTGCCAAATACTGCTGCTGACAAGAGGAAAAGTAAATAAACCGAAACTGGATTCAAACATTTTGCACAGTGTCTCCATTCATCTAAAGAATGGCCATCCTGTAGTTTCTTAAACCATGACAGCATGTCCTCTCAGGCGATTTTACCGGGTACATATTGCAGCAGGGCATTAACCAATTGAAACAGTACTGTATTTTGGGTAGTGTGTCAGTTTAATGAAAAGGCCGGTAATGCGGCAGTTTTGAAGATTTTAAAAACCTCTAGCCAGGCGATTTATCGCTTCCAGCAGTTGTACTCCAAAGAAAAGTTTCACTGCCATTTACTCAAACTGAGACACTACCGTATTTTGACAAAGACCCTGCTTTTTCATAGATTTATACAGTGAAAATCAACAGAGATCGCCTTTCCCCGTTTAAACCCTGCCAAAAAGAAAAACGGTTTTCAAATCAAATGCCTTCGACAGCAATCTAAAAAAATGGAAAATAAAAAAATCCCAACCGTAGAAACACAAATGCTAATCAGAAAACCTGCTTCGTTAGTTTTCCAGGCATTTATTGACCCCACAATTACGACCAATTTTTGGTTTACAAAATCAAGCGGGCCATTAGAAGCAGGAAAAACCGCAACATGGGAATGGGAAATGTATGGCGTTTCTACCAGCGTATTAGTAAAAGAAATTATTCCGGATAGATTCATTTCAACAGAATGGGGCCAGCCGCCAACAACAGTTGAGTATGTATTTACAGCATTAACAGCAGATACCACCTATGTTGTTATTAAAAATTACGGATTCCACCTGGCAGGAGACGATTTAATTGAAGCCATTAAAGACAGCACCGGGGGTTTCACCACTGTTTTAGACGGATTGAAAGCCTATTTAGAACACGGCATCAAACTGAATTTGATTGCTGATAAGTTTCCAAAAGAAGTCAGTAACCACGGACAATAATTGACCGGCTGCAACACCCATCAACCACTAAATAAAACAATATGAAACCAGGTGCATTTTCAGTGAGTCTTAGTGTCAGGGACATTAATGCTTCAAAACAGTTCTATGAAAACCTGGGGTTTGCCGTTTTTGCAGGCGGACTGGAAAAGAAATACCTTATCATGAAAAATGGGAATGCCCTCATCGGGTTGTTCCAGGGAATGTTCCAGGGTAATATTTTAACCTTCAACCCTGGCTGGGATGAAAACGCCGGCAATATTGAAAACTTTGATGATGTTAGAGTAATTCAGCGGCAACTAAAGGCCAAAGGAATTGCATTGCTGAACGAGGCTGATGAACAAAGCACCGGACCAGCCAGTTTTATGACCACCGACCCTGACGGAAATATTATATTGTTTGACCAGCACCGGTAAGCCGTTTACAAACCCGGGCAAAAACAATAGTGCAATTGGAAAACTGTGTTCAGGCAGCATAAATAATAATTACTGAAGCAAAAGAAAGGCAATGGAAGAAAAAACATCATCGGTCTTTGTGGGCAGCAGGCAGCTGCAAGTTAAAGATGATGCCAATAATATTTCTTTCCCGGTGTTACTGCAATATCCCACACATCAACCGTCAGCACCCACTAATTTTGGTCCTTATACAATGGAAGTAAGTGTGGATGCCAACATCATGGAAGGGCAGTTTCCTTTGGTCATCATTTCTCACGGCAATGGTGGCTCACATTTAATCTACCGCAGCATCAGTACCTTTTTGGCAAAGCATGGCTATATCGTTGCTATGCCGGAACATTTTGGCAACAACCGCAATAACAATACGCTTGAAAATACTGTCAGCAATCTTCAATACCGGCCGCGTCATATCAGTTTGGTCATTGACGCGCTATTGGCTGCGCCCTGGTGTAAAGGAAACATCGCAACCGCCAAAATTGCGGTGATAGGTCATTCCATGGGTGGCTATACCGCTTTGGCGCTGGCAGGTGGCGTTCCGCGCAGCCTGGAAGGGCAGGTAATACAGGTTGAAGCAGACGCAAGAGTAAAAGCCATTGTACTGATGGCACCGGGAGCGGGTTGGTTTTCAAATTCGCTGCACCATGTATCCATCCCTATTCTTTTACTAATGGCCGAACACGACCCTGTTACGCCCTCCTGGAATGCTGATGTGGTATTACACAATGTACCAGATAAATCCCTGGTCAGTTTCAGGACAATAAAAAATGCAGGGCATTTTTCATTTATCAGTCCTTTTCCGGCCAGCATGAAAAATCCTAACTTTCCACCTGCTTTAGACCCTGTGGGTTTTGACAGGGAATCATTTCACCAACAGCTTCCTGCAGAAATAATTAATTTTTTGAACCGGCAACTGCACATAAAATAACCTATTCCTAACTATTGTACACAGCATGAAAAATTTCCTCTTTACCATCTTCCTTGCCAGCCTGCTGCAATACTCTTTCGGCCAGGCTGAGCAAGCCTCTTACAAAACAGTAGCCGACAGTTTTGAGGTCAATTACAACAGGGGCAATTTCGGAGCCATCTTTGCCAGCTTCTCCCCGGAAATGCAGCATGCCCTGCCTATAGAAAAAACTAAAGCGTTCCTGGCTGGCCTTACACAGCAGGCTGGCAAAATCACCCAACGGGAATTTGTAAAATATGAACAGACTTATGCCTCCTATAAAACAAATTTTGAGCGGGCACTGTTTGCCGTTAATATTTCGGTTGACAATACTTCAAAAATAAATGGACTGTTTGTAAAGCCTTTCAACGAAAGTAATTCGCCAAAGATGGCCCGTAACACCAG
>JANPGT010000937.1:0-2249 GCA_031424135.1 Chitinophagaceae bacterium | reverse complement strand
TGGTGTAAGGCTATGGGTAAATGGATTTTTACTGGTAGACAATTGGGTAAACCAGGGTGCTACTGAAAAAAGTGGCAGCATTGAATATCCATTGCTTGCCGGTCAGAAATACGATATTGTAATGGAATACTATGAAAATACCGGTGAAGCGGTTGCGAAACTGTACTGGTCAAGCCCCCGCACACCAAAAGCCGTTATTCCAAAATCGCAATTATACCCGTCAACAAGCGCCATCCTGCCCATACCCATCTGTACCTATCTTACATCACCCAGTGCAAGCAGTGTTACGGCCCAAACAACAGCAACATTTGTATGGTCACCAGTTCCCTATGCCACTTCGTACGATGTATTTGTAGCCGGATATGTGAATGGAACGATGATGACATTCGATCTACCTGTTGCCAATACAACCAGCACCACTTTCAACATAAGTGGACTGGCCCCTGGTACATCATATGCCTGGTCGGTGGTACCTAAAAATGAGACCGGCTCATTCCATCAATGCAGTGACTACCACTCAACCTTTACAACAAAAGGTGCTGGTACAGGATTGCAGGGTGTGTACTACAAAGGCATTACCCTGTCCGGCACGCCTTTGCTCACCCGTATTGATACCAGCATTAATTATGAACTGACGTACTCCAGCATCCCACAGCGCTTATCACCCGCACCAGGCGTTGTGCCGGAAGATCTGTATTCTGTACGCTGGACAGGCCAGGTACAGGCATTGTATGACGCCTATTATAATTTCTATACGGTAGCCGATGATGGCATACGGCTATGGGTAAATGGTATTTTGCTGATAGATAACTGGACCAACCAGAGTGCTACGGAAAAAAAGAGCGCCTATATTTTCCTGGAAGCGGGTAAGAAATACGATATCGTGACAGAGTACTATGAAAATACCGGCGAATCAGTTGCAAAGCTGTACTGGTCACCTTACAATACCCCTAAAGAGATTGTGCCCATGTCGCAATTGTACCCAACGGCCTCCGGCACAAGAAAAATGAGCAGCGACAGCAGTTTGCAAAAAATTGCCGCGCCCGGAGCCCAAATAATAACTGCTGTTAGCGCCAGCATCAGTCCCAACCCTGTAAGACCCGGCAACCTTGCAAGACTGCAAATCAGCACCGATAAAACAGGCACCGCCGTCATTAGCATCAGCAGCAGCAATGGCCGCATGGTAAGTACAGAAAACGTAAAACTGGTTACAGGATTAAACACCGCGTTGATAAATACACGGGGACTTGCGCAGGGGCTGTATATTATTACAGTTACCGGTGGCAGCAAACCATTCAATTTGAAATTGCTGGTTGAATAAATCTTATTCAACCTTGTAAACAAACAAAGCCGCCCTGTAAAAAGGCGGCTTTGTAGTTTTATCCAAGGCAGCAGTGAATGATGTATATACCCCGTATTCCTTAAGCAACGGAGGAATTCTCAAAATCCTGTTAATCCTCCGAAATCCTAGTCAAACTTCTTTTTCAACTCCGCCAGTTTTGCCTGGAAAGGATTCAACGGTACTTCCTTCTGCTTTATACTTTTATTACCTGCTGATGCAGCCGGGCTAGCTCTTCTCTCACCACCCGCCACTTGCCTTTCTCCACCCGCTGTTTTCATGGTCAACGCAATTCTTTTTCTTGCCACATCTACTTCCGTCACCGTTACCATTACTTTCTGCTGCAATTTCACCACCTGGTTGGGATCAGACACATAAGTATTGCTGAGTTGTGAAATATGCACCAGCCCATCCTGCTGTACGCCAATGTCTACAAACGCGCCGAAGTTGGTGATATTGGTTACCAGTCCCGGCACCTGCATACCCGGTTTTAGATCTTCAATGGTTTTGATGGTTTCATCAAAACGGAACTCTTCAATTTGCGTACGTGGGTCGCGGCCCGGTTTTTCCAGTTCTTTTAAAATATCATTGATGGTCAACTCACCAATGGTTTCAGAAATATATTGTTTCCGATTAATTCTTTTGCGCAGCTCCGACTGTTTGATCAACTCTTCCAGCGATGCCTGCAGATCCTTAGCCATAGATTCTACAACGTGGTAGGCTTCGGGGTGAATAGAAGAATTATCCAGTACATTTTCAGCACCCGGTATGCGCAAAAATCCTGCACACTGCTCAAAACTTTTGGGCCCCATCATGGGGACTTTCTTCAGTTCTGCACGGCTTTTAAAAGGGCCGTTCTTTGCCCTGTACTCTACAATATTTTTTGCCAGCGTAGCGCTAAGGCCAGATA
>JANPGT010000936.1:0-4292 GCA_031424135.1 Chitinophagaceae bacterium | reverse complement strand
ATACCGTAGAACTAAATAGTTCTCAGTGTATTAACTAAAAATTACGAATAGAAATGGCCATTGATTTTAGATACCCGGGCTAACCACTTTTGTACAAATGGATTGCAAAGGTAATGAAAACATCCTTATAAAAGCAGCGCGTTTGAATTATCTTTTGCCGGGGAATATACAAGAAACGCTAAAATTATGTTAAAGCGTCATTAATTCCTGAGCTGGACATGCGCAATCACCCATTTCCCCAAGTTTTTGCCTTGTAATTGGCCGTTTTCGATGGCAGGGCGGTAATGGATACCGCCGTATAAGCGTGAAATGGCGGCTTCGGTGGCAGCGGCCTCAAATGAAGAAAACTGTCTTACCGGCAGGCCAAACTCCATTTCGGAACTATCGCTGAAAGAAAACCCCTGGCCAAAAATAGCCGTTAGCACCTCTGCCGCGGCGGTAGAAATTACACTATGCCCGCTGGTATACTCTGGAAATGGAGGCGTCTGGAGCAGTGGCCGCCAGCCTTCGTCTATATGGGCATTGATATAGGTTTCCGGCCTCACCAGGTTGCTGCGGTATTTCTCGTCCCAGCAACTGATAAAACCGTCAAAAAGCGCAATGGCCGTAAGGGTGTAGGCCGCCGCTGACTCCTGCAGGTTTTTACTTTTTTGCCGGCAAACAATACCTGTAATAGACATCCAATGCCCCGCGGGCGAAATCTTCTTTCCTGCAAAGTTCAGGTGTCCATTGGTATTCAGTGCAAAAGGATTGCAATCCCAGAAATTGGCAATATCCCGCTCGCCGGGCGTCATTTGCATACCAGCCTGGTATACCTCATAAGCCTGTTGGTAAAACAAGCTGTTTTTGTCTGTGCTGAATGCCGTGGGCAGTGCCGGCTGAAACTGGCTGGCTGAATCGAGGGTGAGTGTGCGTATTTTGTTCCAGTAAGGCTCTACGGCAGCCATATAACCCGGGGGTGTGGGAATCCATTTTCCTTCCTGCTTTGAAAAATTATAGCGCCGCATCCGGCGTGTCTCCCTGTATTGATCTCTGTTCAGCCATTTGATAATACTGTCGGCCACCAACCGGCCATAATCCAAAGAGGACTGAAAAGCGGCAGCACTTATTTTTTTCTGCCGGTACCAGCGCAGCAGCTGATTGATGGAATCTTCCAGCATGGGCTCTGAGAAAACAAGCCTTTTGCCTACCTGCAGGAAAGCATAGGCTGCAGACAGTGAACCTGCTATTTTAGCAGCTGGTGCCGGTATAAGCGGGAAAGATTTTAATTGACCATGTAAAGATCTATAACCGGTTTGCCCTTTTATGGCTACCTCATACGCCGCCATATTTGCATAGGCATAAATGCGGCTGGCAACATTGGGCGAAAACACATCGTGCACCATAATATCGGTGAGCGCCTTTTCTGCACGGTGCAGGGGCGCTGCATCATCGTTCGCCGATTTTTGCTGCGCCAGCGACTGGTAACAACAGGCAAGCCCCAAGAGTACCCAAAAAAATTGTTTCATGGCTTCTGCAGTTTTATTACTTGTACAGCAGCATCATTTTTTGCAATTACCAGCAAACGCTCACCCGCCTTATTTTTTACCTCCACCACGCCCCTTACATCTCCATCAGCATAAGCGCCGGCTGCGGCAGCATCTGCTGCCTCATAGCCACCACCGCTTTTTCCTTTCAGCAAAAGACCGAGGCCCGCGTCGCTGCGGCCGAGTTGCAACCGGTAAGGAAAGAAATTGCCGGCAATAAAAATATCTTGTATACCGTCGCCCGTAAAATCATCTGCTACAATGGCGTTTACTTTAGAAAACTGCGCCTGCAAAGGCAGGGCTTTGAATTGGAATTTGCTATTGCCCTGGTTATACAAAATACCTGTTGACAATTCTTCGCAATGCAATACCTGTGCGGCGGCTATTTTATTCTTCGGGAAAATATCGGCGATGGCAGCATCTGCATAGTCGAGGTACTTCACAAATTTCTTGCGCAGTGGCACTATCTGGTCAAGCAACTCGTCTCTTGATGCCGTGGGATAACTCTTTCCCTGTATGTAATAGCAAACAATGGGATCAATGCTGCCGTTGTCATCGAAATCAGCCGCATACATCGTCATGGGTTCTTCTTTAGATGCTTTAAACTGGTTGTTACCGCCGCAGTTGCCCAATATAAAATCAATATCGCCATCCCCATCAGCATCTGCCGCCGTAATTGCAGACCACATGCCACTGGTATTATCAAGACCTGCACTATGTGAAATATCTTCCAGCTTTCCCTTGTTATTCTGGAAAAGCATAATGGGCATCCAATCGCCCGCCAGCAACAATTCAGGATAATGATCATTATTTACATCGGCCCATACCGCAGCGGTTACCATACCGGGCTGACGCAGCAATGGCGCCCACTCATCTGTGATATCGGTAAAAACAATTTTGTCTTTCTTTGAGTCGTTGCGCAGCAGGTAGCTCTTTGACGGAAGCGGAAACGAACCCGGCAGGCCACGGCCGCCAACAAACAGATCCAGGTCGCCGTCGTTGTCAAAATCACCGGCGGCTATGGCTTGTTTACTGCTGAGCATGGAAGGCAACGCGTCCAGCAATTTCAGGAAATTTCCCTTCCCGTCGTTACGGTAGAATTGATCTGCATATTCCGGCGACTGATCGCCATACTCGTTGCCTCCATTAACGGTATACAGATCCATATCGCCGTCTCCGTCTGCATCAAAGAAAATGGCATTTACACATTCGCTGGCTGAGTCAACTATCCAGGGCTGCCCGCTGGCCTGTATCCACTTATCATTGCCTGTTTGAAGCAACAGTACGCTGCTTTGTCCTATAGCGCCTCCCATAAACACGTCTTCCAGCCCATCTCCATTTACATCTGCTTTTGCCAATGCAGGCCCCTGCCTCGACAACTGGTAGGGCAGCAGCACTTCATCTTTAAAATCAATAAAATCATTTTCTTTATGGGTAAAAAAAAGATTACTGGTGGCCGTTACGTCTGTAAAAAGAAAATGCTGAACAGCGGTTGCCGCGGCAGTTGGCTTTGCGTCGTCCTGCTTCAGTTCAAACACCTGGTCTGCCGTCGCATTGGGCAAAATGGTTGCTGTACCACCAGGCCATATTACCTGCAATTGTGCAACGGACTGCTGTGCCGGCCATCCAAACAATATTTCCTGGGTGCTGGTAGACTGATAACCCCGCACTGGATACAGTTCCTGGTATTGCTGTACGCCTTCTGTGGTGGTTAGTAACAATTTGGCGCCATAGGCATTACTGTTGGCACCCTTGCCGTGTAAACGGATTTTTAGATAATGATTGTGCAGCAATTCATTCTGATTGTTACGGTAAACCATGGCAGGGTCGTTATTGTTGCACACAATCAAATCAAGGTCGCCATCATTGTCAAGATCTGCATAGGCCGCTGCATTGGAGATAGAAGGCTTTACCAGGCCCCACTCTTTTGTCTTATTGCTAAATCCCAGCTGCTGGTTGTTCTGAAAAATATAATTATTGAGCTTGTTGGAAGGCATTTTACTTACCAGCGCATAGGTTTGAAAATTGAAATTGCCTTTTTTGATGGCGGCCGCTTTTGCATCAGCTACGGTGTATTTCAAAAAATCAAGATCGGTAAAATCGCGGAGGTAACCATTGCTGATAAACAAATCCTTCCAGCCATCGTTGTCAAAGTCTGCCAGCAGGCCAGACCAGCTCCAGTCTGTATTGGATACCCCTGCCAGCTGGCCAATCTCACTGAAACGCAGATTACCTTTTTCGTCTGCGCCCTGGTTCAGCTGCAGCATATTCCGCATCTGCTGGTGATAGTAGCCACTGTCCAGTAACAAATGGTATTGATCATACTCATCCGGACCTTTCAGCAGTTTTTGGCGGTGATTGTCTTCGGGCAGCATATCCAGCGTGAACACATCGGGGCGTCCGTCATTATTATAATCGGCAATGTCTGCCCCCATCGCATATTTTGAAATATGGGCAAATGATTTGCTCAGCGATTCGGCGAATGTGCCATCGTGGTTATTGACATAGAAGCAATCCCTTTCTGTGTAATCGCTGGTGGTGTAGATATCGGGCCACCCATCCTTATTGATATCACTCACGGTAACACTCAACCCAAAATTAAGGGCATTGTTAATGATACCCGCCTGCAGGGTAACATCTGTAAAATGCATTTGGCCGGCGGCATCCCGGTCATTGCGGAACAAACGGTTGCCAAAATTAAAATTGGGGGTAGCCCTTTCTTTACGGGTATTCAGGAAAGGGTTGTAGGTATGATTGGAATGATTC
>JANPGT010000935.1:0-7605 GCA_031424135.1 Chitinophagaceae bacterium | reverse complement strand
CGGATCTCCCTATGCCCGGGGGTAATGAGAATATGGCGGTGCAACTCAGTGCAGACAGGCTGATGCTGAATTATAGGAACCAGAAAGGGGACGTGAAAGTAAGCTGTATCCCAGGTATCGCCTCCGTTACTGCTGATGGCTACAATTCTTGCTTTCACGTCCCCTTTCTGGTTCCTATAATTCAGCATCAGCCTGTCTGCACTGAGTTGCACCGCCATATTCTCATTACCCCCGGGCATAGGGAGATCCGCACTCAACCTGAAACTGCTGCCATGATCATCACTATAAAAACCATGGGCCCTATAGTCAGTAAAATGCAGTTGCGGATCACCTGCGGAATGATTGGCTGCTATAAATATTCTTCCCTTGTATTTTCCACTGCTGAATTGTATGGCATGCCCGGGCGTATTGGCATAGCTTCTCCAGTCTTCCGAAAAACGATAAGCAGGGTTGGTGGCAGGTTGCAGTGGTTTGTGTACCTGCAGCGTAATGTTTACTGCATTGCTCCAGGTTATACCACCGTCTGCCGATGTCTTATACCATACTTCCCGGACCCCTTTGCCTTTTCTTACTTCTGCTTCGTGATTGTTTCCCGTATTATAAAAAAGAAATATCCTGCCGGCAGGGAACCTGGGATCGGTCATATCAATTACGGGGGCCGGGTTGCCCGCCTGCAGGCTGTCTGCATCTACCACCGTTTGTAAATGGCTCCAGGTCCGGCCCTGGTCACTGCTGGTTTTCATTACAATATTAATATCACCAAAATCACCTGCATCGTTTACCCTTCCCTCGCAGAAAGCCAGTAATTTGCCCTGGGGCAAAGCAATGATGGCAGGTATGCGGTAACTCTTATGCCCTTCGGCACCAGCTACAAAAACAAGCCGGGCGGGTTGCTGGGCTATAGCACATGCAAATTCCAGCACAGCGGCACCCCACAGTACCAAAAAACGCATTATCATATTCTGTTGCGGCAGACGCATGATATTGTCGATATATTTTACAGCTTGAAAAATATTTTCTTTTTGTAGAGAAAATAACAAAGCAGCCACTCCAGTGTAAAAATACAAAGCGATCCAACGATAAAAGTAACTGCCTCCGGTGCACTGAACCAACCCAGCACGCCATCGGAAATACTCCTGATATATCCATTGAACCACCGGGCGCCTACGATTTCAAAAAACACATAAATAAAGATCGAATTCATACCAACAATCGTAAAAAACAATAAATGCTTACGGTGATTTTTAAGATCAATCCACCAGTAGCTGAATGCCAGGAAGCAAAGACACCAGCCCAGGGAGGCCAGTGTAAAAGAGCTGGTAGCAATCCGCTTAATAATAGGTGTGATGCCCAGCCAGTCTGCCCCATAGCCCACTGCAAAACAAATCAACGCCCAGCCAAGCAGTACCGGGATTTTCTTTTTGCCAGACATCAGTAATTTACCCACCAACGCGCCGGCAATCGTATGTACAGCAGTGGGGATGCAGTTAATGGCTACCCACCCTCCCGAGTTGATTTTATTCATCAAAAGCAAATCAACATAGTTGCCAAAATTATGCTGGTCTGTAAAGGGTTGATCAAAACCAGGTACATGGATAAAGCGGTAAAGGACTTCTGTAAGCAATAGCAGGGCAATGCAAACGATTACCTGGGCGGTATTGCTCCAGCGGAAAATAAGAAAGGCTACCATGGTGGTAAACGAAAGTTGGGTAAGCACATCCCATAACTCAAAAGACAAACCCCTGGGCCGCACCGCATAATCCAGTACGCCCCAGAAGAATAACCAGCCACAACGTTTTGCAACTTTTACAAAAGACTGCTGCCAGCTAACACCGCTGCTCCATTGTTTGGTAAGCGAATAGGCCATAGCAGCCCCGGCCATAAACATAAAGGAAGGTTGTACCAGGTCCCAGAAGCGCAGGCCGTTCCAGGGATGATGGGTAAGCTGCTCAAAGAAAATATTTATACCCTGCCCGCTGGTATGCTCATACAAATACTCATAAAGCCCGGTAGACTCCATGGCCAGCAACACCATTATAAAACCGCGCAGAAAATCGAGGGATAGTAAACGGCTGGCCGGTGCATTGGATTGAAGCATGGGGGATAGTTAAAAATTAAAAATGCAAAATGCAAAAATGCATTTTACCTCAATACACTGCGTGCACCTGGTTATACAAATTTTGTAAGAACCTAATTTGTTTCAAAGGAATAGTCGCCCGATCCTGTCTCCATCACCGCATAACCTTTTTCATAGCGCAGTACTTTTATTGCATTGCCACTTTCAGTAACCTTTCCATTTAGCTTAGAAGGAATAAATATAAGGGCGTTTGAATTGGCAGGAACAGTTACGGCCAGTAAAAATTTTTCACCGATCTTCTTCCAGTCAGATTTTATCACCCCCATTACCGACTGGTAACTTCCCCTGGACCAGCTGATACCGCCCGCAGGTTGCGGTTTTATTATTATTTTTTTAAAGCCCGGCGCCGCCGCATTAATGCCCAGTAAGGAACGGTAAAACCATTCGTCTATTGACCCAAACATGGGATGATTGGCAGAGTAGAGTGTACCGGGTGCCCTCCATGCTTCCCAAAGGGTAGTAGCCCCGTTGTTCCGCATATTCAGCCAACCGGGGTAATCTTTTTGCTGCGCGATGCGGCAGGCGATATCGTTCATATCATTTTCGCGTAATACATCAAACAACATTTTGGTAGAGAAAATACCGGTGGATACATGCCAGTGGTGCCTTTCGAATTCCTGCAACAGGGCTTTCAGGGTATTTTCTTTTTCCGGACTTAGTCTGTACCAAAGCGCAAATAACTGCGCACTTTGTGTACCATTATCAAACCTGCCGGTGCCGGGCACCAGGAATTTGTTCACCAGCGATTGCCTTATACTGTTTGCCAACCGTGCATATTTCAGTGAATCTTCCTGCTTGCCAAGTATTCCCGCAAATTCAGCTGCCATCAGCGCATGGTGGTAATAAAAAGCAGTGGCGCTCAGCGCATCCGGTTTGGGGTCCAGGGCTTCATGATCCCCAATATCCCAAAAGAAAATATTCTCCTTTGCTTTTGATTCCAGGAAATTCATTTGCCTTTTGAAGGCTTCGTAATTATTTTCAATGATGCGCTTATCGCCATACATATCGTACAACTGCTTCTGTACATAGGGAAAGGCAATCTCCCAGCCCAGCGGACCAGAATCGCCGCCATATCCCCTGTCTGCAATGCCGGTAAAAGGTGCAATCTCTGTAATGCCACCGTCTGCCTGCTGTTCATTGGCAAAATCCCTTACTGTTTTGGTATAGAAATTCGCCATATTATAATTGTACATGTAAGCATTGGCCGTAACGGCTATATCTGCACCATAACCCATTTTCTCGCGCCCGGGGCAATCAGATTGCACACTGAATATATTGCTTAAAAATGTCCATTGCACTACATCATGCAGTGCATTAAATGCCGTATCCGAACACGCAAAAGATCCGTTGCCGGCAACATCACTGTTCATTCTTAACCCTTCAATATCATTTACAGTGGGTGTACCCGGCCAGCCAGTAATCTCTATATACCTAAACCCATGAAAAGTGAAACGCGGATGCCACTCTTCTGTACCAACTCCCTTCAATGTGTAATTATCTTCCTGCCACAAGCTTTCCGGTGCGCCAGCCGGGGCTTTAATACCGCCTTTTTTTATCTGGGTAGCCGCAGTCGTCATCAGGTTTACGGAGCCGTCTTCAAACAAGGTCTCTCCGTACCGAAGAATAACTTTAGTGCCTGCTGCACCTTTCACCTTTATGTGTGCTGCGCCGGCAAAATTCTGGCCCATGTCTGCAATAAAAACACCCGGACTCAATTGTTTGATACCGATGGGAGTTACCCTCCTGGTAACGCGGATGGGTGGTTGCATTTGTGCAGTCAGTAGTCCTTCCGGGCCAGCCACTACCACAGCACTCTTCCAGGCAGTTTGGTCTTCATTGGCGCTGCTCCAGTTTTTTTGTTCCAGCCTTGCATCATAGTGCTCGCCAATATAAACATTGTTTTGGGTAATGGGGCCTGGCGCCGCCTGCCACGATGCATCTGTGGCAATGATCTCCTGCGTGCCATCTGCATAACGCAGGTGTATCTCTGCTTTTGCACAGGGCCGGCCTGTTTGCTGGTAGTTCCGCAGATCCCAGCGGCCAAAGAATTTGAATGGCAAAGGGTTCCACCACCCGCTGCCCAGCATAATACCCATTGTATTGCCATCTTTTTTTACCAGGGCTGTAATATCGTGCACTGTATACATGGCCTGTTTGCGGTAGGTAGTAAAGCCGGGGTCCAGCATATTATCACCTATTTTTTGCGCATTCAGGTAAGCTTCGTAATAGCCCATTCCCGAAATATACAATCTTGCGGAGGCAATCTTCTTTCCGGCAGTAAAAGATTTACGCAGCAGGGGCATCCTGTCTGCTTTGTAATAATCTTCATCGCGTACAGGGTTGCTGCTGCCATCATTGATCCACTGCGCTTTCCAGTCGGTGACGGACAGCATCGCTGTTTCAAACCAGTTAACAGCGCTCCAGCCGGAGGCTATGCCCTGCTGATTATATACTTTCACGCGCCAATAATAACGGGTAAAAGGCTGCAGCGGCTTACCGGCATATTCCACCTGTATACTTTGTTCTGAATTTATTTTGCCGCTGGTCCATGCATTGCCTGTTGCGTTGTTAATATCCCTGGGATTATCGCTTACAATGATCTCGTAAGCTGATTGCAACTGGTTCCTTTCACTACCTAAAAGTGTCCAGCTAAAGCGCGGCGTTTTGGTGTCAATACCCAATGGATTTACTATGTATTCGCAACTGAGTACAGCGGGTTGCAGTGGAGATGCTGCGTGTATACAAAGTGAAAATAAAATAGCGGTAATAACACTCAACAATTTCATGGCTGGCACTCTTTTAAATTTGAAATCCTTGCTAATACTTGTTACCGGTTACGTCAACGCTGCATTTTGTCAGCATTGGGATTTTTTAATTAGCTGCCACAGGCATATATTCAAAACTATAGTTACCAGAGCCAGCTTCTATTACCACATTGTTTTTATCCTGTTTGGCAGTTTTAAATGCGGTGGCAAGCGATATACCGGATTCCATTACTTTTTCCATTTGTGCCATAGGCAAAATAATAGTTGCCGCGGTATTGGCAGGCACTTTTACTTTCACCAGCATTTTTCCGTCTTTTATTTCCCAGCCGGAAGCAATCTGGCCGTAGCTGCTTTCAAAGCTGGCTTTGGCGTAGGTGAGTTTTTTATCAGGTTGCGGTTGTATCAGAATATGCTTATAACCAGCTTCACCAATTTCAATACCTGCTGCCACACGGTACATCCAGTCGCCTATGGCTCCATACGCATAGTGGTTAAAAGAATTCATGCCCACATCCTGGAAAGTACTGTCGGTTTTTTGTCCATCCCATCTTTCCCAGATTGTAGTAGCGCCCATTTTCACAGGATATAACCATGAAGGAAAGGTTTGCTGTAAAAGCAAATCATAGGCTACATCTGTGCGGCCGTTGGCAGTTAATACATGGCAGAGATAAGGTGTGCCAAGGAAACCGGTTGATAAATGGTTGCCTCTTTCTTTTATATCTGCTACCAGATAGTCCGTTGCTTTTGGGCGCAATGCTTCGGGCAATAAACCAAAATGCAATGCCAGCACATAACTGGTTTGCGATTCTGAAGCAATATGTCCTTCAGCGGTTACATAATTCCTGTTAAAAGCGTCCTTTACTTTTTCAAATATATTGTTATACGTCTGTACATCTTCTGTTTTACCCAATACGGCGGCGGCCTGCGCCAGCAAGTGGGCAGAATAGCCGTAGAACATAGTAGCAATCATATCCGGGTTGGTATATCCATCGTTCTCTGTCTGGCGCATGGATTTATAAAACAGCCAGTCGCCAAACACACTGCCTCCCTTCCACATATAGGTGTCACCTGCTTTTTTGCGGATATACTCTACATAGGCTTTCATACTGGGGTATTGCGTTTCAAGTATTCTCTTATCTCCATATACCTGGTACATGGTCCATGGTGCAATGGTTGACACATCGCCCCAACCGGCTGAGGTTGCATTGTTTCTCAGCACATCGGGTATTACAAAAGGGACAGCGCCATCCGCTTGCTGATCCGCCGCCACATCCTTCAGCCATTTGGTGAAGAAGGCAGCTACATCCATGTTGAATGCTGCGGTACGGCAGAATGCCTGCGCATCACCCGTCCAGCCCAGTCGCTCATCACGCTGCGGACAATCGGTGGGAACATCTACAAAATTGCCTTTTTGCCCCCACTGTATATTGTGCTGCAACTGGTTTATCAGCGCGTTGCTGCATTCAAATGAGCCCGTAGGCTTCATATCTGAATGAACTACCACCCCTGTAATATCTTCCGGCTTCAATTCGCCCGGAAATCCATTTACGGAAATATACCTGAAACCAAAGAAGCTAAACCTTGGTTCATAGGTTTCTGCATCTCCACCTTTTAATGTATAGGTAGCAGTAGCCGCAGCAGCCCTTAAATTATCTGTATAAAAATCGCCGTATTTGTCAAGTACTTCAGCGTGGCGGATAGTTACCGTGCTGCCGGCGTTTCCCTTCACTTTCAGTTTTATCCAGCCCACCATATTCTGTCCAAAATCAGCTACCAGCAATCCTTTGGGTGTTTTAAAGATCCGGAGAGGTTTCAGTTCCTGGATCCTTCTTACCGCCACTGTTTGCTGTGCAATCAGGTTATCTTTTGCTGCATCGGCCACTGCTACGGGCTTCCACTGGCTGTCGTTGAAGCCAGCATTGCTCCATCCCTTTAGTTCTTTGCGTGCATCATACGTTTCACCATCATAAATACCAGCGGCGGTTACAGGACCGTCCTGGCTTCCTTTCCAGCTGTTGTCTGTTACTACCAGCTGCTCACTGCCATCTGTAAACGTAATCTTCAACTGGCAGAGCAGGCCTAACTTTTTACCCCAGATGCCCCAGTTGTTTTCCCAGGCCAGGGAACCGCGGTACCAGCCGTCTGCCAGCATGGCTCCAGCGCTGTTGGCGCCCGGCTGCAGCAAAGCAGTTACATCATATACCTGGTACTGCAGTCTTTTATTGTAAGAAGTCCAGCCGGGGGTAAACACTTCATCCCCCACCTTCTTTCCGTTGAAATACAATTCATAAAAACCATGACTGGTAACGTATACCCTGGCCGCGGCTATTTTCTTCTCTACAGCAAATTCCTTGCGTACCAGCAGGCCCGGCATGTGCCGCTCGCCTAGCTGTACCGGCTCTATCCACTGTGCTTTCCAGTCCTGGGCCTGCAATAAACCCATCTCCCAGAAAGCAGGCGTACTCCAGGCCGATTCCTGGTTTTTGGCATCCCAAACCTTTACCTGCCAGTAATAGCGTGTACCAGATTGTAAAGCAGTACCGGCATAAGACTGCAGTACAGATTCGGGGCTGTTTACTTTACCGCTCTGCCAGCTGGTTGCTTTTGCAGAAAAATTTTTATCGGTAGCTACCCGGATGCTGTAGGCGGTCTGCACAAGGTTTCTACCCGCACCGCTGAGTTTCCAGCTCAGCCGCGGTGCAC
>JANPGT010000934.1:0-9498 GCA_031424135.1 Chitinophagaceae bacterium | reverse complement strand
CCGGTTGGGTATTTTTTGCCCAGAGACTGATCGTGAGCGAACCACTGCTGCCTGCGTTAAAAAAGTATTGCAATTTTTGCTTTGTATTGGTCCAGTTATGCAGCCCTTCTTTTTCACTGAACAGGACACTCTCCTCCTCTTCTGTACCTTCTTCTGCCGGCAACGCATAACCGGTAAACCCCGGCAGCTTCACCTGGGCGGGCAATAGCAGCACAAAGAAACAGGCAAAAACATAAGTGAAAAAAATCTTTACAGCAGTCATACACCAGGCTTTAATTCATTCAAACTTAATAAAAGCGCGGTGAACAGCAATACAGGGATGTCTTTTACAACTTATTGAAGGAAAGATTTTATGACAGGCATGAGTTTCTGCGACCAAACTGCGTACTCTTTTCCGGAGAAATGTAGCCCATCTGGCGCCACCAGCGAAGGATCAGCAGCGGCTTTTCTTGATTCATCGGTAATATAGAGGTACTGCACTTTATAATCAGCGGCAATCATTTTATTGGCTTCGTTAAAAGCATCAATCTCCCGGGCAATTTTCTGTTTATCACTGCCGCTGGCAAAAGGTGTTACAGAGTAATCAGGGATAGACAGCACCACCACATGACCGGGCTTGCCATTGGCCAATTGTATGGAACGTTGTAGCAGTGCCGTAAACTGCTGCCGGTATTCTTCTATGCTGCCGCCCCGGTATTGATTGTTAACGCCAATGAGTAAGCTCACTACATCATAGTCAGTGCTTACGGGTTTGTCGCGCACTGCCGCCATCAAATCACCTGTTGTCCATCCATTGGTAGCAATAATGGCCGCATCCGCCATAGCAATGCCCTGTGTTTTCAGCAGGGCAACCGTCTGCACGGCGTACCGATCTGCTTCGTCTACAGACGTGCCAATGGTATAGGAATCGCCCAGTGCCAGCCATTTTTTTCCAACTGTATTTGCCATGGTATCTGTGTTTGCAGGTGTAGTGCCCACTACCGGCGGGGTTGTTGTTTTCTTGGTACAGGCAGCCGACAAAACTACGGCTCCAAAGAAAAGCAATAAGGGAAGCCCCAGGCGGAAGCACGCTATTTTTATATTACCAGGTTTCATTGACAGTATATACGCAAAAACAGGCCTGCTGGTTCACTGGAAGTGCATAAGGATTTAGCTTTCGGGCTGTAACCTTCGATTTCTTCTCAGCATAAAATACCAGTACAGCGGTATGCCCAGGGCAGTGATGGCCAGTCCCAGTAGAGAATTAATGACCGGCGTCTTACCGGTATTGTAATTATTCACGTCGTTCCAAACGGTGCTCATTACATAAAATCCGGCAAACGCAATAAACAACCCTGCCAGCAATGGGTAGCCCCATGCTTTATAGGGCCGGGCAGCATGCGGCATTTTTTTTCTTAAAATAAAGATGCCTACGGCACCCATCAGGTAAGCTATCCAGGAAATAAAGGTGAACATATCTGCCAGCATATCAAAAGAACCGCTCACTACCAGCACCGAAGCCCATATACCGTGCAGCAGCAATGCATTGCCCGGTGTACGGAAGCGCGGATGCTCTTTGCCTGTCCAGGAAAAAAAAAGTTTATCAATACTCATGGCATAAGTAACCCTGGCTACCGACATAATATTTCCGTTAATGGCACCAAATGTACAGATGACTACCATGGCCGCTACGATGGCCGCGCTGGTAGTTCCCAAGGCTACCGCAATGGCATCTGATGCCACCAGTGCTGAACCTGCTACTTTTTCAACCGGCAATACATAGAGATAAGCCTGGTTAACCAATATATAAACAATGATGCAGGCAAAAACACCAATAAACAAACTACGGGGGATGGTCTTTTGCGGGTTGCTGATTTCTCCTCCTACAAAAGTGATATTTATCCACCCATCATACGCCATAAAAGCACCTGTAAGTGCCCCTACCAGTCCGCTTAATAAATCAAGCCCATGCTTTGGATCCGCCGCCTGCACAAAATTTTGGGTCGATCCTTTGCCGGAAAAAAAAATACCAAATACCAAGGCAGCTACTACCGCCATTTTTACGATGGTAGACAACACCTGTAAAGCACTGCCCGCACGGACACTGATGTAATTTATAATGGTGAGTGCAAGTACCAGGCTAACCGCCAGCAGCTTCACGCCCATGTTTTCCAGCGGATACAGGTTTCCCAGGAAGGGCAGGTGCACGGCAAAAGAGTGTTCTGTTACTGCGTCCAGCCTGGGCAGGTGCAGGAAATAATCTGCATATTGGGAGCAAACAAATGCAATGGCTGCTACCGCCGCGGTATTGATAACGGTAAACGCAGCCCACCCATACAGAAAAGCTACAAACTTGCCGTACATATGGCGGAAGTACACATACTGCCCGCCGGTTTCAGGCAGCATCGCCCCCACTTCTGCGTAGATAAGTGCCCCTATCAGTGAGAAAATACCAGCCACCACCCAAACTGCGGTCATCCATAAGGGTGAGCCTGTCTGTGCCGCCATGGTAGCAGGCTTCATAAATACGCCTGACCCTATAATACTGCCGATGATAATGGCTACCGCCGGCCACAGGCCGATGGTTTGCTTCAGTGATGATTGACTCATTAAAAATACAATGCTGTTGGCTGAAGATATGAAACCCCTGAAACAATCAGACAGGAGTTTTTAATGTTTCTGAAGGACATGTTTTTGTAACTTTATTGGTATGAATCACCTGTGGTCGCAGATAGTTATCAATACCGTTTACCGTAAAAAAAGTAAGCAGGAAGATTTGTCGCCTTTTGAGCTGGCAAAAGGCTTGAGAGCGCTGCGCCTGAATGTATGGGTACAGATAAAAGATATCATACTTATTACGGCAGGTATCTTTTCTGCCGGCTTTGGATTGAAAAGCTTTCTGCTGCCCGCCAAATTTATTGACGGCGGCGCTACCGGCATCGCGCTGATGATTTCAGAACTCGCTTCTTTTCCACTGGCACTGGTGCTGGTGGTAATTAATATTCCTTTTGTACTGCTGGGCATGCTGGTGATTGACAAAACATTTGCACTGAAAGCCAGTCTGGCCATTATAGGGCTGGCCACCTGTACGGCTTTTTTCCCCTTCCCTGATGTAACCCACGACAAGTTGCTGGTAGCCGTATTTGGTGGTTTCTTCCTGGGTGCAGGCATTGGTCTTTCAGTACGTGGTGGCGCAGTGCTGGATGGCACCGAAGTACTGGCCATATTTGTGAGCCGCAATACCAGCCTTACCATTGGCGATGTGATACTTTGTTTCAATATCCTGATTTTTGGTGTGGCTGCATGGCTGCTGTCTGTGGAAACAGCGCTGTATTCAGTGCTTACCTACCTGGCAGCTTCCAAAACAATCGATTTTATTATTGAGGGCATCGAAGAATACACCGGCGTTACCATTGTGTCTGTTAAAAACGACCTTATAAGAAAAATGGTAACTGAGGAGATGGGCCGGGGAGTAACCGTGTACCGTGGTAAAAGAGGCCACGGAAAAACGGGTGAAAATTATGACGTGGATATCGTGTATACTGTAATTACAAGGCTGGAAGTAAGTAAATTAAACGCCGCCATTGAACGCATAGACCCCAATGCATTTGTAGTAATGAATTCTGTAAAAGATACCAAGGGAGGCATGATCAAGAAAAGAAGGCTGCATTGAACCACAGTGACACAAATACACAGAGGGCCGGTGCAATGCCAGGTTTTGACCCTCCTTTCCCTCTGGCAGAATAAATCACCCTGCTACCCTGCACCCCGGCGGCTCCGTGATCAATGCAGACATTGACCATTCATAAAAAACTGCTCATCAAATTTCCTTTTGCACTAACTTCAGGGTCATCTGATTATTGCTTCACCCAAAAAAAACAACGATGGCAAACTTATCCCGGAGAAACGCCTTAAAGACACTGGCCGTGGGCGGCAGTGCCCTTATTTTTTCACCCAATATTCTACTGGCAGGTACCCGTAAAAAAGAAAAACTGGGCGTTGCCCTGGTTGGACTGGGCTATTACAGTACCGACCTGCTGGCACCCGCCCTGCAGCAGACAAAAAATTGCTACCTGGCCGGTATTGTTACAGGCACACCCGCCAAAGCAGCCGCCTGGAAAGAGAAATACAAAATACCCGACAGGAATATTTACAACTACCAGAATTTTGATAGCATTGCCAATAACCCCGACATAGATGTTGTATACATAGTACTGCCGCCTTCCATGCACAAAGAGTATGTAGTGAGGGCTGCCAATGCCGGCAAAGAAGTATGGTGCGAAAAGCCAATGGCCATGAACCCTGCAGAATGCCAGGAAATGATTGACGCCTGTAAAAAGAACAAAAAATCACTGGCCATCGGGTACCGCCTGCACCACGAACCTAACACACAGCAATATAGGAGGATTGTAAATGAACACCTGCTGGGCAAAGTAAAAAAAGTGGATTGCGCGGCTGGTTATGTAGACAACCGCACCAATCACTGGAAGCAAACCCGCGCACTGGGCGGCGGGGTACTGTACGATATGGGCGTCTATGCCATCCAGGGCGCCAGGCTGGGTACAGGTATGGAACCCATTGCCATCATCAGCGCACAAACTTCTACTACCCGGCCCGAAATTTATAAAGACGGCCTGGATGAAACTGTGGTGGCCAGGCTGGAATTCCCCGGCGGCGTAATGGCTGATATTAAAACCAGTTTTGGTGAGAATGTCAATTTCATGAATATCCAGTGCGAAAAGGGCGATATCAAAATAGCCCCTTACTCCGGCTATAACGGCATTAAAGCAAGCAGCCCGCTGGGAGAAATTTATACCCCCTACGATGTTCCCGGGCAGCAGGCCAAACAAATGGACGATGACGCCATTTCCATCATGCAGAAAAAGCCGATGCTGGTACCCGGTGAAGAGGGACTGCGCGATATCCGCATTGTAGAAGCTATTTACAAATGCGCTGCCAGTGGTAAACGCATCGATCTTACCTAATTCAATACAATGGTTCAACTGATAGGCATCCCCTATGACAATAACTCGTCTTTCCTGCGGGGACCGGCTGCAGCACCCGCACGCATACGGCTGATGGATAAAGAAGGCTCTGCCAATGCATTTGCAGAGAATGGGATGGAATTAAGGGAAGGCCTTAATTATGCCGATGCAGGTGATGTCGCATTTGATGATATGCGGCCAGAAAAAGCATTCAGCAGCATTCGTGCTGCAATTGGCAAACTACTGGCAGCTGATCACAAAATAGTTTCCCTGGGAGGCGATCACGCTGTAAGCTATCCAGTAATTGATGCGTTTACAGATAAATATCCCCACCTGCATATACTGCATCTTGATGCACATGCAGATTTGTACAATAATTTTGACAACAATCCTTATTCACACGCTTCGCCCTTTGCCAGGATAATGGAACAGGGAAAAGTGAAATCACTTACACAGGTGGGCATCCGCACGCTGACAGGCCACCAGCAGGCGCAGGCTGAAAAATTTGGCGTGACCATTATTGAAATGAAAAATTTCAATGAAGATTTTATCAAAAGGATTGCATCGCCCCTTTATATTTCATTGGACCTGGATGTACTGGACCCTGGGTTTGCGCCCGGCGTCTCGCACCACGAACCCGGTGGTCTCAGTACGAGGCAATTGATAAAAATTATTCAGCAGATACCAGTTCCTATAGTGGGTGCAGACATTGTTGAGTACAACCCGGTGAGAGACATCAATAATATGACCGCCATGGTAGCTTATAAACTGCTGAAAGAATTAATCAGTAAAATGATTGACTGATGCAGCCACCCTGCATCATCAAAAGCAGGAAATTGATTTATTTCAAAAGAATACGGCGATATGACACATGAACTGCTGCTTAAAAATATCCGCAAGCATATTTTGCCCGACACAGCAGAAACCGACTATTTTTTATCGCTGTTCACCTATAAAGAAATTCCTAAAAAAACAAGTCTTTTGAAAGCCGGGCAATCCTGCAAAAACATCAGCTATGTGCACTCCGGTGCAGTAAGAGCCTGCTATGTTGATGCAGCAGGAAAAGAATCTACCATTATGTTTGCCGTGGCAGACTGGTGGATAACCGATATGTACTGTTTTTTAAACGATAAACCGGCCATGATGGATATTGAAGCCATTGAAGACAGCTGCGTTTTTCAGCTGAGCCGGCAAAACCTGGACAAATTATATATCAATGCACCAAAATTTGAACGGTTTTTCAGGATACTGATGCAGAATGCTTATACAAGAGAGCAATTAAGGATTATAGAAAACCTGTCGCTGCCCGCCGTTGACAGGTACAATAATTTCTTATTGAAATACCCCCATATTGCACAACAGGTAACCCAAAAACAAATCGCTTCCTACCTTGGCATCACCCCGGAATTTTTAAGTGCTATCCGTAAAACCAACAGCAGGAAAAAGATTTCTTAAGCTATCTTAAGTTTTATTAGATGCCAACTTACTTGCTTTGTAAAAAATAAATACATGCTGATACTAATAGCAGGCCCTTACAGGAGCGGCACCAACGACAACCCGGCCTTGATGCAGCAGAACCTGCAAAAACTTGAATCGGTGGCGCTGCCTCTGTTCAGGAAAGGGTATGTTCCGATGATTGGCGAATGGGTGGCTTTACCCCTTTTGCAGCTGGCGGGTTCGCAGCAGCCGGGAGATAGCGCATGGCAGGAAATACAATATCCTGTAGCACACCGGTTGCTGGAAAAATGTGATGCCGTGCTGAGGCTGGAAGGTGCATCCGCAGGTGCTGATGAAGACGTAAGAATTGCCAAAGAAAGGGGATTGAAAGTATATTATCGTTTAGAAGACGTACCAAACGTACAATAACTGAACAATCAATGACATGTTCCAGACGTGATAGTCTGAAGTGTGGCCGCCGCTGTTACACTAAACCCTGCACCTGATTAGGGGCTTCAGGAATTGCCCAATTTATACCCGCCCTTATTTTTCATAATAGTAAAAGAATAATTGCGGCCGGTTTTCTTGATAGCCCTGTATACTGCATCTGCAACTTCTTTAAATGTAATATTACCGGCACAGTTGTATTCTCCCCGCTTTAATGCTGCCGCCTTGCCCGGCGGATATGTTTTCTTCAGGTGAAAGGAGGCTTTCTCCATTTCACTGTCCAGCTTTTCATAGTCCTTTTCATCTGCCTGGTGCAACTGTATATTAGTAATAAACTTTGCCATTTCTTCAATTTAGTGATGCAATGTATCAGCCTGTCTTACAAAAAAACATGACAAAAGTTTCCCTTTCGCATGATTGTTTGTGTCTTTTAACTTTTTCTGAAAACAACAGGCAATTCAATCCTTGCTGCAGGGGAGACAGACACTATACCACCGGCCCGCTTTAAAACAATATCGTATTCCCTGGCTTTTGTAAGTGTGATTTCCTTTTTTTCGTACCCCTGCAGGCTTATCACCAGCACCTTCTCTTCAGGTAAAACCGCCAGGCTGAAACTGCCGTCGGCCTGGGTACCTGTAACATTACTGCTGTTTTTAACCTGTATACTGGCACCCTCCAGCGGTAAAGATTCCTCAAATGAAGTGATTCTGCCATTGATGACCACCGCTTTTGACTGGGCCGGGGCCGGAAAGGCATAAGAAAGCAAAACGGACAGAAATATTATTCTTACTGCATTATTCATAAAAAAAATTATTTAAGAAGATGAAGAAAATGACGGCTACAAAGGCAATGCAGGCGCTTCCTGGAGAGCAACCGGCAGGAAACACTACCTGCGGCGATGCTTTACTACACGCAACAACAGCAGCAACACGGTCGTGCACTCACCCGGCTATCTTTACAAAGCATCCCGTGTACATGGATTATCGATGATGAATTTATTGCCGGAAAAAGCATACTAAAAGTGTAAAGTCTACTAATTTGGTAGACAAATATAAAACAAATATTAATTTTCCGAAAAAAATAATGAAATATTTGTGTTTGCAGCCTTAGCCAGTTTAATTTTGACTGCACTGAAAAAACAACGATTATTGCACAGAATATAAACATCACGCTATGCAGAAGATTTATCTGAGCGATTCTGGCCCCAAGGTGTCCCCGGCCATATATGGTTTTTACAGGTGGACAACAGAAGCCCCCAACACACAGGCCTCCATGGAAAAGATTGTGAACCTATGCCTGGAGCTGGGTATCAACACTTTTGATCATGCAGACATCTACGGTTCGTACCAATGCGAAGAAATATTCGGTAATCTTATCAGCGCCAAATCATTTAAGCGCGAAGACATTGTGCTGTTTACCAAATGCGGTCTTCGCATACCCAATGCTTCCCAACCGGGCATCAGGGTAAAACATTACGATACTTCAAGAGAACATATCCTGAAGAGTGTAGACAATTCCCTCCGCAAGTTGAAAACAGATTATATCGATATCTTTTTGCTGGATCATCTTGACCCGCTTTCCAGCCTGGAAGAAACCGCATTGACGTTGTCGCAATTAAAAGATTCCGGCAAGGTGAAAAATATTGGGGTTACCAATTTCACGGTTTTCCAGCACCAGTTACTGGCTTCCTACCTGCGCGTGCCTATTGTGACCAATCATATTGAACTGAACCTGCTGAATACTGCTGCGCTCGATAATGGCCAGGTAGACTACATCAAACAACGGTACATGCGGCCGTTGGCGTCGGCCCCTTTGGCAGGCGGCAGAATAGCCACCGGTACAGACGAGGACGCCATCCGTGTAAGACGGAAGCTCGTAGAAATTGCCAAAAAATACGATGCAGACATTGAGTCCATCGCCGTTGCCTGGCTGGTAAAATTTGGCGCCCTGCCATTGATTGGCACCACCAATGAACAGCGCATCAGGAATATTGTAAACGCCTTTTCTATTGACCTTGACCGGCAGGACTGGTACGAACTATACGCCGCCTCAAGAGGAGAATTATAATACGAAGCAGACTATTAAAAAAACCGCTGATGGAGCCAAGCACATCAGCGGTTTTTTTTAGTATTCTTTAACTGACCGCTACGGTTTTCCGATCAACAACACTTTCGGTTTTTACTTTTTCCAGTACCGCAAATGCCTGGGCCAAATCTGCAATCAAATCTGCGGGCTCTTCCAGTCCTACAGACAACCTGATTAAACTATCCGCAACGCCGGCAGCATGGCGTTTTTCAGCAGGAATGGATTTGTGGGTCATACTGGCCGGATGACACAACAGGCTTTTAATACCACCCAGGCTTTCTGCCAGTTTAAACAATGCTGTTACCCCCACCAGTGCATGCGCCGCTTCCGCTGTATCCTTTTTCAGTGAGAAAGAAACAACGCCACCAAAACCACTGGCCTGCTGCAGTGCAATGGCATGGTTCGGATGCGTTTTCAATCCGGGATAATATACCTTGTCTACCGCCGGCTGCTGCTGCAACCATTCTGCCACCTGCAGGGCACTGCTGCAATGCTGCTTTATCCTCAGCGGAAGCGTTTCAATACCACGTATCAGCAGCCAGCTGTCGAACGGGGAAAGTATCGC
>JANPGT010000933.1:0-4978 GCA_031424135.1 Chitinophagaceae bacterium | reverse complement strand
ACGCCCCAGATAATTACTGAAGCGTTGCCATATCAACAAAGATACAAAACTTTTTACCTGAAAATACCCGGTTTTAAAGTAAAAAAGGCTTAAAAAGCAGGTGCCGGAACAGGCTTCCCATTACAGCTATTAACGGACTTTTAGCCCGCAAATAGTATATTAACTGCCATTACCGCGCCGGCGCCGTTACAATAGGCTATTCTCTTGCAAAACTATATTCATAAGTGTAATTACCGGAGGTGTAAACAGCCCTGAAGCTGGAACCTCCGTTGTAATCATTGTCGTCAAAAAACCAGTCCGCGGCCGGGGTACTGTTATACGGCTCGTACATGCGCAGTGAAAATACCACATGGTAACCTTCTTTGTAATGACCATACCCGTCGTAGTAGCCATCGGTAACGGGGTACATGTTCCAGGTGCCTTTTAATGTGCCCAGCGCATCGCTGTAACCCACATCACCATTTGCTTTAAAAACAAAACTGCCGCTCTCGTAGCCTGTATTGATGGTTTGCCATTTGTAGCCATCATATCGTTGAGCGCTCTGCAGGTACCAATACCCGGTTAAAGCAGGTGTATCGGGGGCCGATACATATTTACGGCAGGAAGAAGCAAACAGTATAAATGTTCCTGCAAATAAAACAAGGAGTAGATTTCTTTTCATAATAATGAGTTTACTATAACTCATTCAAAAGTGTACCGGATGATGATAAGCAACTGTTAAAACATGAAACGTCAATCGTGAGGCGTGAGGCGCCAGTCGTAGAGGGAATTCCTTTATAATAAACTTAACGGTTGCTGATTAAACCCTGCTGTAAAAAGTAAGACAACCGGATTTTCACCGCCTTTGCAATAAGATATTATTGATTTTACAAAGAAAGCTTGTCCAGTACCACCTTGGCCATCTTATAAAAAGCTTCGTGGGTATAACCGGCAATATGTGGGGTAACAATTACATTGTGCTGTGCCAGCAGCCACTGCAACTGTTCCTTCTGTTCGGGGGAGTAACTGTCCAGCTTTTCGTTTTCCAGTACGTCCAGCGCAGCCGCCGCAATTTTTTTGGTTTGCAGGGCTGTTATTAAGGCTGCGGTATCATGCACTTTACCTCTTGAGGCATTGATAAAATAAGGTTGTTGTTCCAGCGCAGCAAAAAAAGCGTCATTTGCCATATGCTTTGTTTCGTCTGTCAGTGGCACATGAAAACTCACCACATTTGCGTAGCGGCAAACCTGCTCCAGGCTGGCCTCTTTGATATAGCCTTTGGCAAAACCATGTTTGTATTTATCATAGGCCAGTACTGTAACATCAAAAGATGCAAGCAATTTGGCAAAGGCGGAACCTGCATTGCCAAAACCAATAATGCCTACAGTTTTGCCTGTCAGTTCCCATCCCCTGTTTTCGTCTCTTATCCACTTGCCTTCTTTTACTTCCTGCATGCTTTTGCCCACATTGTTCATAAGGCTTAGCAGCATCCCAAGCACCTGTTCACCTACCGCATTGCGGTTGCCCTCGGGGCTGCTTACGCATTGAATGCCTTTTGCTGCAGCATAATCAGTATTAATTAATTCCATGCCACTACCCAGCCGGCCTATCCATTTCAGCAGGGGTGCCTTATCAATGATGGCACTGTCGACGGTAAGCCTCGTGGTTACAATCAATCCTTCTGCTTCATGTATAATGGTTTCCAGCTGGCCATAAGTAATCTGGGGTTCGTATACAATATGAAACCCATTGGCTGTCAGCCGTTCTTTCAGGTATTCATGCACTTTTGCCGTAATAATAACTTTTCTCATATTTCCGTATTCACCTCATTTTAAAACTGAGTGCAGCAAAATCTGCCACACTTAATTGTTCAGCACGTTTGTCGAACAGTGGATCCTCCAGCACCGCAGGTTCAAACAGCCCTCTTACCGCATTGCGCAATGTCTTTCTACGCTGGTTAAATGCTGTTTTCACCAGCAGAAAGAAATGCTTTTCGCTTTTTATGGAAGTTTCCTGCTTTGCCGGCGTTAACCTGATAACAGCGCTTTTAACTTTGGGCGGCGGCGTAAACGCATTCTCATCCACCTCAAATAAGTACGCCGTATCAAAAAATGCCTGCACCAGCACACTGGTTACACCATATACTTTACTGCCTTCTGCTGCAACGATGCGCTGTGCCACTTCTTTCTGGAACATCCCAATCATGCATTCCACATCGGGCTTCCACTCCAGTATTTTAAATACAATCTGTGTAGAAATATTATAGGGGAAATTGCCCACCACGGTAAGCCTTCCTTCAAACGGCTTTTCAATATCCAGGAAGCTTTTATGGATGATTTTATCTTTCAGCTGTGGCCATGTTTGCAGCAGGTACTGCACTTTGTCATCATCTACTTCCACGCATTTAAAATCAATACCAGACAGCTGCAGCAGGTATTTGGTAAGGGCGCCGCCGCCCGGGCCTACTTCCAGCAACTGCTGAAAGGGGTGCTGCTGCAGCGCTTCCACAATTTGCCGGCATACCTGCTCATCTTTAAGAAAATGCTGTCCCAGTGATTTTTTTAACGTATACATTCACACAAAAATACGTGTAAGCAGATATATCCGGGCATAAAAAAGCCCCTCCTTTTTACAGGAGGGGCCATGTATATGTAACGTGTTGCGTTAACTTTTATTACTGCTGTTTTACAAATTTCTCAATACAGATAATATTTCCCTGTTTGCCGGTTACTTTCAATATATATACCTGCGGAAGTAAAGAATGCGTATTGATCTTTATTTCATTGCCGGTATTTTCTATATCTGCTGCTGAATATACTACGCGACCCTGCGCATCGGTGATGCTGATATCCAGATTACCGGTTGTTCTGTCATTCACTTTCAGCTGCAATACATCTGTTACCGGGTTAGGATAGATGATGACGCCTGATTTACCGGGGTAGTATGGTATGTTAATGACTTTGCTGTAACTGGATACACCATTTACATCCACTGCCCTGATACGGTAGTAATTATTGCCGTTAAGGGGGGAATAATCTGTGAAACCGGAAGGCGCACCTGCATTTACTTTGCCAATAGCAGAGAAACTGAGGGCATCTGCCGATTTCTCCACTTCAAAATAACGATGACCTTTACCTGTTACTGCTTCCCAGTTCAATCCAATTTTTTTACCGCCCATGAGGTTGCCAGAAAAATTGATAAAGTTCACCGGCAGCAGGTTCATGAACTGGGCACTGGATTTTATTACCTGTACGTCATCTATATAGAATCCATCATCCAGTTCAAATTTAAAAGAAGAGGGATCGTCGTCTGATGTAAACTGGAAGCGAAAGTATACGGTAGCGTTTCCGTTGTAAGCGGAGAGATCAAATATTTCGTGTGTCCAGGAATTATGAATACCCGTGAGCGATGGAACGCCGTTGAGGGTTGCATCATCAAGTGTCCCTGGTTCTTCAACAGTGGTTGAGCCCCGCAGGGCCGTCCAGCTGGTTCCGTTGGTTGATACCTGCACCTGTAGTTTGTCCCTGAAGTTCTCTGCACGGTACCTGGTCCAGAAACTCAGGTAGGCAGCAGTGGCCCCGGCCAGGCTAAAACTATTTTTATACTGGCATATTTTAAGGGCCTTGGTAGTGTAATTGGTACCCGCTGCTGATTCAGACAAGGCTTTTCCACCACCATACCCGCCGGAAGCGGTGAATGCAAAAGTTCCATTGGTATAGTTGTAGCCAAAGCCGCTGGCAATGGTTCCTGAGGCAGTGTTCAGCCAATTGGTTGCAAAAGTATTGGGCGCCTCCATATCATCGCTCATCACCAGCGTAGGATTATAGAATTTGGTGATGGTATCTGAGTAGGTGTATCCGCCGGTTTGTACTTTCCATGCAAATCTTATGCGCTGCCCTGTACCCAATCCAGGGAATAAAGTATAGTTGATACTGCCATTATACGTTTGATAGTAATTGGGAAGACTGCTCACCACAACAGGTGCGCCATTGCTCTGTATATTTTCCAGCGGCACCAATGAAACAGTTACCGGATCATTACCCAGTCCCAGGCGCTGTACGCTGAAACCAAAATTACCTGTGAGTGAAGTAACTGCCATGTCATCCAGGTCCTGCAGGTCTACATAAGAACCGGCAGCAAAAGCCAGTTGCAGATTCTGGTAACACATACCCCTGCTGAGGCTTACGATTTCTGAAGCAGGCGCCCAGAAACTCGCATAGCTTCCAAATCCGGGCGTTCCGCCACCGGCAGCACCCTCGCCTGTTAAAGCAAATACAGTATCTTTTGTGCCGGTACCAATATTACCCATCAGCATCCAGTCTTTAAAACCCCCGGCTACTTCGTAGCCCAGCGCATCGTAACTGTCTGCAGCACGCATTCCATTATAGTTGCCCATTAATGCGGGTACAGCATCGTAAAAATTTGCACCCTTTGCAGATAAAGTATGAAGGCTGTGACGCCCGAAAGGAACAGAGTAGTAAGGGCCATAAGCATGCTGATCAAAACCAGATACCAGGTGATGCGATTGTGTGAACGTACGAACAGCCTGTGTTTCCAGCTCAGAAAATGCTGCTGTGCCCCAATAAGTATCGTCGGTAGTAACGGAACTGCCGCAACTGGCGGCGGGCCCCAGGATAGGTGCGCTGCAATTGGCCCAGTCTACACCCCAATTACGGTTTAAGTCAACACCGTATGAGCTTCCGCCGTTAGGCTTCCTGTTCTTCCGCCAGCCGCCGCCACCACTTGGGTTGGTGGTTCTGTTATACTCCCATCCATCGGGGTTAAAGCAGGGGATGATGTACAGCTCGCGGTTGTCTACCAGGTTTTTAATGCGCGTATCCAATGAATATTGTTCACACAAATACTGCATAAAAAAAATCATGCTGGCACCAGTGATGGCTTCACGGGCATGTTGTAAGCCCATGTAGAGCAGTTCTGGCTCATTGGACTCATCAGTAGCTACGTTATCCGAAATTTTAATAACCCAGATATCGCGGTT
>JANPGT010000932.1:0-2084 GCA_031424135.1 Chitinophagaceae bacterium | reverse complement strand
GACTACTGTTTGCGGAAAAGCAAGGAATCTAAAAGCCTGCTCACCCGCAAATTTTTCTATCTCTTCACCTGCGAGTACTGCTTCAGTCACTACGTCACTATTTTTTTTCTGTGTGTAACCGGGTATCAACTATTGCTGCCCGGCTGGAGAGGCTATATGATAGCCGGGTTTTCGCTGGTATGGATAGCCAATATCTACATCAGCCTGTTTGGGCTCATCCGGATAGACCTCAAAAAAGAGAAAACCATTGTAAGCAAGCTGGAAGAAGGTACTGAAAATTAGCCCCTGCAGGGCAGGTTGAGCAATCTCTTGCATCAGCCTGATGAATCTCATGGTACAGTTAATCACAATAACAAAACTTGCATCGGATCATTGCGGACGTTTATGACTATACCAAAGCAGGAATTACCATCTGCACCATTTTCTTTTACCGGTGCTCCCGGTACAGAAGAGGAATTGCTGGCTTTTAAAAAAATCCAGCAGGGTCTGTGCCGCCAGTTTGAACTGCTGTTCCCGGATAAGCTGGCCCCCAAGACCATTGTTGTTGTACCCAGTCTTACACTCGACCAGGACGTGCTGGCAAAAGTAGACGGCGCATTATACTATGAAGAAAGACTGCTTTGCCTGTTGATGCTGCTGCGGATGCCGCGTACAAGAGTGGTATATATCAGCAGCATGCCCATCGACCCCGTCATCATTGACTATTACCTGCACCTGCTGCCCGGCATTACGGGCTACCATGCCCATGAGCGGCTCACCCTGCTGAGTTGTTACGACAGTACCCCTGTTGCGCTGACATTAAAAATGCTGCAACGCCCGCGTTTGCTGGAGCGGATTAAACAAAGCATTCCCGATGGGCAGGCCGCCCATATTGCCTGTTTCAATACAACCGGACTTGAGCGAACCCTGGCGGTGAAGCTGGGCATTCCCGTGTATGGTTGTGATCCTTCATTTTTATACTACGGCACCAAGAGTGGCAGCCGAAAAATTTTCCTGGAAGCTGGCGCTGCTATGCCACCCGGTGCAGAAAATCTGCATAGCTATGAAGACATTGTACATGCCGTAGCTGCTTTGAAAGACATGTACCCCTGGCTTACCAAAGCCATCATCAAATTAAATGATGGTTTCTCGGGCGACGGCAATGCTGTACTGCATTACCCGGAACACGTCAGCAGCCGCGAGTTGTTCGACTGGATACATCATCACCTGGATAAAAAGATTATACCGGTAGCAAAAGATGTAAGCATTGCCGCTTTCCTGGATAAGTTTCAGCAGATGGGCGGCATTGTAGAAGCTTTTGTAGAAGGCGAAACAAAAACCTCTCCTTCTGTGCAATGCAGGATAAATCCACTGGGCCAAATCGATATTGTGTCTACCCACGACCAGGTATTGGGCGGAGAGAGCGGCCAGATTTTTATGGGTGCATTGTTTCCCTGTGATGCCAGCTACAGTAATGAGATAAGCAATATAGCCCGGAAAGTGGCCGTCACCTTACAAAGCAAGGGTGTACTGGGGCGTTTCAGTATTGATTTTGTTTCCGTAAAAAATACCGATGGCTGGAAGCATTATGCCATAGAAATAAACCTGCGTAAGGGAGGCACCACCCACCCATTTTTGATGCTGCAATTTTTAACTGATGGTTGCTACCAGGAAAACACCGGACTGTTCGAAACCCCGGGTCACCAATCGCTTTATTACTATGCATCAGATAATATTCAGCGCGAAGCTTATAAGGGACTTACCCCACGCGACCTGGTGGATATTGCCATGCTGCACGGACTTCATTTTGACGGCGCCAGCCAGAAAGGCGTCATGTTTCATATGATTGGTGCCTTATCGCAGTTTGGTAAAATGGGCATGGTCTGTATTGGGGCATCACGGGAAGAAGCTTATTCGCTGTATACCAAAACCATTGCCGTGCTGGATGCAGAAACGGCCGGCAGTCAACCTGCGGCGATTACCAAATGACAGTTTGAACGCATTGCAAAAAATAAAGGATGCCATCAGGCACCCTTTATTTAACCAATATCCAACAACTGAGAAACCTGTTATGAAGCCTTGCGCTGGTAGCGGCAGCATACAGG
>JANPGT010000931.1:0-4890 GCA_031424135.1 Chitinophagaceae bacterium | reverse complement strand
CTGAGGTTTCAGCTGCCCGGTTATTGTTAAGCATCGTCGTCTTTAAAGACTTTAACTTTCAGATTGTAAACTTCTTACATGAAAAAAGATGAAATACCGCAGGATCCCAGCGCGCTGGATAAATTTACCAAAGAAGTTTGTTACGCGGTAGACAGTTCGGGTAACTATGTTACCGAACTCAGCCGCGGATGGGAAGTGAAAGCTACTGCACTGGACGTTGCCTGGAAAGACATTGAAGAACGTATTACGGCCGCGCGGCTGAAAGTACAAAGCGGCGAAGCCAGTCCACTGCTTTTTTTCATGGAACTGCGGTTAATGGATACCGGTATCGTCAGTGCTTATACGGGTTTCTGGAAATGGCAGGTTAAACGCCATCTTTCACCGGCTGTCTTTGCAAAATTGTCTGATAAAAAACTGCAGCAATACGCGGAAGCATTTAATGTTAGCGTAACAGAGCTTAAAACAATGGAAGTGCATGAAGGTTAATTTTGAACACTTACAGGCTGCGCATTGCGAAAACGGGGTAACTACCAACCTGCTGAAGACCATCGGCATCCGTCACATGACAGAACCCATGGTATTTGGTATAGGGTCCGGACTTTTTTACATCTATATACCTCTTATGAAAATTAACGGGGGGCCGGCCATTGCCTTCCGTACACAACCCGGGCTTATCTTTAAACGCACCTGTAAATCACTGGGCATCCCCGTTATAAGGAAAAAATTCAGCTCAAAACCGGAGGCGGAAAAGTTTTTGATGGAATGCCTGGAACAGGGTCACCCGGCAGGCTGCCAGGTGGGGGTGTACTATCTCTCTTATTTTCCCAAAGAATACCGCTTTCATTTTAATGCGCACAATTTAATTGTGTACGGCCGCGAAGGCGATAATTTCCTGGTCAGCGATCCTGTCATGGAAAATGTTACCACCCTAACTTCTTATGAACTGGAGCGGGTACGCTTTGCAAAAGGCGCACTGGCACCAAGGGGGCAGATCTATTATCCCAAAGAACATAAAGCAGTTACAGATGATCAGATAAGACGTGCCATTGTTACCGGCATCAAAAGAAATACACGTGATATGCTGCACATACCGGGCAATTTTGCAGGGGTAAGCGGCATTGCCTATACCGGAAGGAAAATTAAAAAATGGCGCGATAAGCTGGGGCTTCATAAAGCCGGCTTATACCTGGCCCAGCTGGTACGTATGCAGGAAGAAATAGGTACCGGTGGCGGCGGTTTCAGGTATATCTACGGAGCTTTTTTACAGCAGGCCCATGCTTTTCATGCCAATGATGCATTGCTGGATATTTCAAAAACATTTACCACCGCCGGAGATTTATGGCGCACCGCTGCTGTACAGGCCGCGGGTATTTATAAAGGCAGGATCAGCAGCCAGGAAGACTTTAATATCATGGGAGATTACCTGGTTGAAATTGCAGAAATAGAAAAAAAGGCATTCCAGGCCCTGTCTAAAATTAAATGGCATTCATGAGTAATGCAGCTGTAAGCATCCACCAGCTTGCTTTCCGGTATGCGGGTCAACCCACCCCTGTTTTTACCAGCCTTAACCTGGAAGTAGCCGCAGGCCTGCGTTTTGGCTTATTTGGACCCAATGGCGCAGGTAAAACCACACTGATGAACTGCATGACCGGCCTGCTTTCTTTCCAGGAAGGCAGTATCAGCCTGCTGGGACAAAAAGTATTGCCGCACCATAAAACCGTTAACAAATTATTTGGCTTTGTGCCGCAGGATTTTTCCTTTTACCAGGAACTGAGCCCGGTAGAAAACCTGGCTTTTTTTGGTGCCTGGTATGGGCTTCATAAAAAACAGATTAAAGAAAGAACAACGGCCTTGCTGGAAGTGCTTGGACTGGCCGACGTGGGTAATAAGCCGGTAGAAAAATTTTCAGGCGGTATGAAACGCCGTGTTAACCTGGCCATTGGCGTTATGCACCAGCCGGCTGTTTTGTTTCTGGATGAGCCTACTGTTGGTGTAGATGTGCAAACCAGGCATGCCATCATCTCTTACCTTAAGGAACTGAATCAACAGGGTACTACATTAATTTATACATCTCACCAGTTACAGGAGGCAGAAGATTTGTGCAACATGATCGCCCTGATTGATGAAGGCCGTATCATTGCGCAGGGCACACTGCCGCAATTGCTGGCTGCCAACAATGAAACAGCGCTGGAGGGATTGTTTATTAAATTAACGGGCAGGGCTTACCGGGATTCAAACGGGTAATTAAAAGTTAAAATGTAAAAACTTTTGCTACAGGTATTGCCGTTTTTTTTTGACTTTTAAATGTTGACTTTTTAATTCATGTTCAAACTCTGGGCTACCATACAAAAAGACATCCGCATTCTCACCCGCGATAAAGTGGGGCTCACGCTGATGTTTGTAATGCCCGTGGTACTGGCTATTGTAATTACGGCTATTCAAAACAGCACGTTTGAACTGGTAAATGACAATAAAGTGCCGCTGCTGCTCTGCAACCGGGATACGGGTGCTGCCAGCCGGCAACTGGTAAAGGCCATAGAAAAAATAGGCATGTTTGAAGTAAAGCAGGTGACCGGCCAGGAGAGCGAACAGCAAATCACCGAACGCATGCATGCAAAAGATGCCCTGGTAGCAATTGTGGTGCCCGCCAATTTCTCTGCCACCATGAATGAGAAAGCAAAAAATATTTCGGGCAAGGCGCTGAATAATTTTGGTGTGCAACCCGATACGGTGAAGCCGGCGGCTGTTGCTATTGAGCCCGTAACCCTTTATTATCATCCTGTACTGCAGCAGTCCTTCAGATCCTCTATACAGGGTGCATTGCGCAGCGCCCTGCAACTGGTAGAAAACAAACAGATTCTGCAAAGCCTGTATTTTTCGCTGAACGAAAAGGAGCTGCCTGATTCTTTTGAAAATGACATTGTGCAAAACCAGGCAGGCATTAATGAAATACCCATTTCGCGCAATGGCAGCCGTAACATTCCCAATGCTACCCAGCACAATATTCCGGCCTGGACCATCTTCGCTATGTTTTTTATTGTGATTTCGCTGGGCAGCAGCGTGGTGAGGGAGAAACTGAATGGTAGTTTTGTACGGCTGAAAACATTACCCACCAATTACCTGGTGGCATTGCTGTCAAAACAAATAACCTATGTAGCAGTCACCCTGGTACAGACTGCCGCCATATTTTCTATTGGGGTATGGCTGTTTCCACTGCTGGGCTTACCGGCATTGAATATACCGGCAGATAAGCTGGGGCTTTTAATTGTAACCGTTATTTGCGGATGGTGTGCGGTAAGTTATGCCATCTGTATTGGCGTTTTTGCACAAACGCAGGAACAGGCCAATGGTTTTGGTGCTGTATCAATTGTATTGCTGGCCGCTATCGGGGGTATACTGGTGCCCAGTTTTGCTATGCCGGCTTCCTTCCAGGGCGTAATGAAGCTGAGTCCGCTGCACTGGTGCCTGGAAGCCTTTTACGGATTATTTTTAGAGGGTGGGAAACTTAAAGATGTTTTACTGAATATTTTACCTTTATTAGGTATTACTTTGCTGATACAAATAATTACCCTGTATACCTTAAAAAGGAAAAACCTGATTTGAAATAAATACAATGGAAACAGTACAATTAAAGCAGCAGTTAAAAAAACAGATTGTAGAATTTCTGAACCTGATCAATGTAAAACCCGAAGATATTAAAGACGATGAGCCTTTATTTGGTACCGGGCTTGGTTTGGATTCTATCGATTCTATTGAGTTGATTGTTTTGTTGAGCAGGGAATATGGCATTAATATCCAGGATCCCAAAGAGGGCCGCAAGGTTTTGGTAGATATTAATACGATGGCAGCCTATATTGAAAAACACAGAACAAAGTAAATTTTTTCCATTTGAGCAGGATTTTTGTTACGGGCATGGGGGCTATCAGTGCTATTGGCAACAATGTAGCAGAAAACCGCATGGCTTTGCTGGAGGGCAGGTGCGGTGTAGGGCCGCTGGAATTATTTCCCACCAAATATGCCTCATTACTCCCTTTCGGTGAGATTAAAATACCCAACACTTTACTACAGGATAAATTGAAGGCGCATGAACCTGGGCTTACCCGCACTACGCTGCTGGCATTACACGCATTTGAAGAAGCTATTGCAGATGCACAATTAAGCAAAACTGATATTGCCGGTTTCAATACTGCACTTATTGGCGCCAATACAGTGGGTGGTATGTGTCTTACAGATGAATTGTATCACGATGCCAATAAAACCGAAAACGGTTCGGCTTATTTATCTTCTTATGATGCGGCTTCAGTAAATATGTACCTGCAGAAAAGATTTGCCATTAATGGCATTGTTAATACCATCAATACTGCCTGTTCTTCTTCGGCCAATGCCATTTTATTTGGTGCAAGGCTTATTAAAAATGGACTGGCAGAAAGGGCCATTGTGGGTGGTGTAGACAGCCTGGCCAAATTTACCATTAATGGATTCAACGCGCTGCATATTCTTTCGCCTGAAAAATGTGCACCTTTTGATGAAGACCGTAAAGGATTAAACCTGGGAGAAGGCGCTGCTTTTTTAGTGCTGGAGAAGGAAGAAAACATGGCAGGTAAAAAGCGGTATGCTGAAATAACAGGTTACTGCAACAGCAATGATGCTTATCATCCCTCTTCCATTTCCGATGAGGGCGATGGTCCCTATCTTTCTATGAAGGGCGCTCTTGAAATGGCGGGTATTTTGCCGCAAGCGGTAAGTTTTATCAATGCCCATGGTACCGGTACAGAAAACAATGATCTTACAGAAAGCAGGGCCATGCTGCGTTTGTTTCAGCAGGTGCCTGCATTTGCATCCACCAAATCAAACACAGGGCATACCCTGGGCGCTGCGGGTGCTATAGAA
>JANPGT010000930.1:0-2294 GCA_031424135.1 Chitinophagaceae bacterium | reverse complement strand
TGGTCATGTCTGATTTCGTTTGCTTTGCGGCAGACTAAGTCCCTTCCCCGCCGAAGTCTCCGCAACGGCATCACAGATTTATATGGCTGAACGCAGCGCGGGACACGGCGGTTCCTGTCCTGCCAGCAAGATTTGGATGCTGATGACGCCGGGTCGTGCAGGTGTTTTCGTTCACCTGGTGTTCCGTTTGCACATACCTCGCCGGGGAGGTCAATACAAAGCCCTTCCCCCGCCGATGTGATTCCAGTCGGTGGACACTGACCAGGGCGGAGGCTTACAATGTCTTCAACGCCGCTTCCAGATCGCCCAGTAAATCTTCCACATTTTCTATGCCTACAGAATAACGAATTAAACTCTCTGGTATACCTAATTGTTTTCGCTGTGCTTCTGTAAGCTCTACATGGCTGGTAGTACGGGGTGGGCCTGCCAGTGTACTTACTGAGCCCAGGCTGGCTGCCAGGTGTACAAACTGCAGTTGTGGCAAAAACTTCTTTACCTGTTTATAGCTGCCCTCCAGCGAAAAACTCATCATGCCGCCGAAACCCCGCATCTGTTTTTTAGCAATAGCATGACCGGTATGTGTTTCCAAACCAGGATAGAAGACATCACTCACCTTGGGATGCGCTTTTAAATATTGTGCAATTTTTAAGGCGGAAGCGTTTTGTCTTTCAATACGCAGCTCCAGGGTCTTCATGCCGCGTGCAATCATATAAGCAGGGTCTGCCTGCAGGCTGGCGCCATTGATTTCCCTGAACTGGTACACTTTCTGCACCAGCTCTTTTTTGCCGCAAAGCAATCCGCCCATGGCATCTGAATGGCCGCCTAAGAATTTGGTGGCGCTGTGCAGCACAAGGTCGGCGCCCAACTGCAAAGGATTCTGGTTGATGGGGGTAGCAAAAGTGTTGTCTACCACTACTACCGCAGCCACTTTTTTTGCCGCGGCTGACAATCTTTGTATGTCAACCACTTTTAGCGTTGGATTGGTGGGCGTTTCCAGGTACAGTAAATCGCAGCCTTTGGCGATGGCTGTTTCCAGCGCTTCATGATCCAGGGTCTCGCAGAGTTCCACTTCCACTTTATAATAAGGCAAGAATTCAAGAAATAATTTGCTGGTACCGCCATAGGTATCTTTGATAGAAATCACTTTTTTACCCGGTCCCAGCAATGCAAACAGGGTATTGCTGATGGCCCCCATGCCGGTAGCAAAAGAGGTAGCGGCTTCCGCGCCTTCCAGTATGCGGATTTTCTCTTCCAGTACATGCACGGTAGGGTTGGTGTTGCGGCTGTAGATATAGCCTTCTGCCTTGCCCAGCGAGACATTGTGCCATTCTTCCAGGTCGTGGTAAGCAAAGGCTACGCTGTTCACTATCGGTGAAGTAACAGCGCCATTGAGAAAAGGATCTGTTTCGCCGGCCCAAACGGCGGCTGTACTTTTTTTGTGTTTAGAGAAATCCATCGCTTGTATATTTAATGTGTTGCTGAATGAAGTTCCATATAGTTGGCGGCCAGGTGGCAGATTGCCTTTACACCCATCAGCAGGCCATGCTCGTCTATCATAAAGCCGGGGGTATGATGCCCCACCTGGTCTGCAGGTTTGCCTTCTGGCCGTGCGCCGGTACTGAAATAAAAGCCGGGTATTTTTTGCGCGAAATAGGCAAAGTCCTCCGCACCCATTTCTGCGCGCACCAGCTGCGTATTTTGTTTACCAGCAAGCGTTTGCAGTGTGGGCAGCATTTCTGCTGTTAATGCTTCGTTGTTTACCAGCATGGCATCTTCCATACTTATCTGCAGTTTTGCCGTAGCACCCGCACTGGCCGCAATATTGTCAACTATTTCATGAATGCGCCGGTGAATGGTATTGCGCATGGCGGTGTCCAGTGTGCGCACGGTACCAATCAATACCGCTTCTTCGGGTATAATATTTTCGCGGTTGCCGGCATTGAAAGCGCCTACGGTTACCACCGCCGCATTACTGGTCAGCGGCATATTGCGGCTAACAATGGTTTGCAGGGCCATCACTATCTGTGCGCCTGTTACAATAGGGTCTACCGACAGCCAGGGCGCTGCGCCATGCGATTGTTTGCCTTTTATGGTAATGCGGAAAATATCATTCTCTGCGTTTACACTGCCCGGACGGTAAATGAAAACGCCCACCGCTGTGCCCGAAGAAATATGCTGGCCGAATATGACGTCTGGTGCAGGGTTTTGCAGTACCGCTTCTTTTATCATCAGCTGCGCACCGCCTTCTTCCCCGGCAGGTGGTCCTTCTTCGCAGGGCTGAAAAATGAATTTTA
>JANPGT010000929.1:0-4769 GCA_031424135.1 Chitinophagaceae bacterium | reverse complement strand
CCATGAAATGAAAAAATTGTTTACGGCAAACGTCTTTACCAGTTGGAATTTCCAGCTTATGAAAGGGCACTTTAACAATGCGTTCAATTTGTTTAAGACGTCCAATCTCACGGCTATGTATAATGCTCATACAGATACCGGTGTTTCCGGCACGACCAGTACGGCCACTCCTGTGTGTGTATACTTCAATATCGTCTGGTAACTCAAAATTAATAACGTGGGTGATGTCTTTTACATCGATACCGCGTGCTGCCACATCGGTAGCTATCAGCAGCTGCAGGTGTTTTTCACGGAAATCGCCCATCACCTTATCCCGTTGCCCCTGTGTAAGGTCGCCATGCAGGGCATCTATATCATATCCTTCACGGGTCAGTTTTTCAGCAATATGCTGCGCATCTGCCTTGGTGCGGGTGAAAATAATGCCATAGATGCCGGGGTTAAAGTCTATCAGGCGTTTCAGTGTATCGTAACGGTGCTGTGCAGAGGCTACTACATACTGGTGGTCGATGTTTTTGTTGGCGGTATTCATCTGGCCAACCGTTACTTCCACCGGCTCCTTCATATAACGCTTGCTAACGCGGCGTATTTCCGGTGGCATGGTGGCGCTGAAAAGCCAGGTACTTTCTCGCTTGGGGGTGTTTTTCAGTATAAATTCAATATCGTCCTGGAAACCCATGTTCAGCATTTCATCCGCTTCATCCAGTACAACGTATTTAATCTGCTCAAGATTAATGGCCTTGCGCTCTATCAGGTCAATCAAACGGCCGGGGGTGGCAACTACAATCTGTACGCCTCTTTTCAGATCGCGTATCTGCAGGCCGATAGAAGTACCTCCATACACAGCCACCACGTGAACAGCGGGCATGTATTTTTTGAACAATTCAATTTCGTTTACAATTTGCATGCATAGTTCCCGGGTGGGGCAAACTACGAGTGCCTGGGGGTGCTTGGCAGAAGCATCAATCAGATCCAACAGTGGTAATCCAAACGCTGCGGTTTTACCAGTGCCGGTTTGTGCCAGCCCTATAAAGTCGGTAGTACCGCTTAATAATACGGGAATCGCTTTTTCCTGTATTGTAGTGGGATTTGTATATCCCAAATCTGTAACTGCTTTCACCAATCGCTCCTCAATACCAATCTCTTCAAATGTCATCATAACTTGCTGATAATTTTTTGCAAATGTAGCATAAATACCCCCTTTGGCCTAATCTGATCAGCACCGCGCAGCAAAAGCAGTGATTGGTCATGGTTGGCAGCTTTCTGGTGGTTTTTACACGCTGTGCAGCAGCAGGTTACCATTTTTACCTACCCATTGTAGCTGGCATGGTCCCTTTTACTGGCTGACGCGGTGCAGCAGACAATGTCTTCCATTCTGCAATTCCAGTATCTTCGCGCACGAAATGCTTATAGCTCATGGCTATCAGCTCAAAGCTTTTACAATGAAACTTGATATTCTTGCAATTGGCGTTCACCCCGATGACGTAGAACTTAGCTGTTCCGGAACACTGCTGAATGAAATACGGCTTGGCAAAAAGGCCGGCATCCTCGATTTAACACAGGGAGAACTGGGCACCAGGGGCACGGCAGCAACGCGTTATGAAGAAGCAGCCCGTGCCGCCCGCATTTTAGGTGTGCATGTGCGCGAAAACCTGAAAATGCGCGATGGCTTTTTTCAGAATGATGAAGCCCACCAGCTGCAGCTGATTGCTGCCATCAGGAAATACCAGCCGGAAATTGTGCTGGCCAATATAAAAGATGATCGCCACCCCGACCATGGCCGCGCCGGCAGGCTGATAGCCGATGCGTGTTTCCTGGCCGGACTGGTAAAAGTGGAAACCAAAGATGAGCAGGGTAATCCACAGCCCCGCTGGCGGCCCAAACAGGTGCTGCACTATATGCAGGACTGGTACCACGAACCCGACGTGCTGGTAGACATCAGCGATGTATTTGATGTACGGATGCAATCCATACAGGCGTACGCAACGCAGTTTAATGCCGCGGTGAATGATACCAGCGCCCCGCAGACGTATATTTCTACACCAGATTTTTTTGACGCCATTGTTGCCCGCGCGCGCCTGCTGGGCAAGCGCATCGGCGTTAAATATGCAGAAGGTTTTATCTCTGAAAAAAAGATCGGTATCCGCAGCCTGGATGCGCTGGTGTCTGTTGAAACCTAAGCGAATGACGTCTGCAGGTGGTTGAAAACCTTTTACAGGGTATTTTGTCTGATTTTTGTCATGAAAAAGGATGATTATTGGTAAAAACTGCTTTTTGGGTATACATTAATACCCATAATAACCGTTTATTAACACGCAGGACTTACCTTTGCATATCAATTTTTTCAGTGCTAAAAAAGAATCTAATGTCAGTTCCAAAATTTGCCAATGTTCCTTACTCTTTTCACACAGAGTTGAAGAACCGGATCAACAACTATTTTGAAAAAACAGGTAAATCTACCTATGGCAATTTCAGCCTTTTCTTTAAAGCGGTATTGCTGATAATGGCTTTTGCTTTTTTATACATTCACCTGGTGTTTTTTACGCCCGCTACTGTCTGGGCCATTGCCGAGTGCGTGGTGTTGGGCGGTATTGTATCTGCCATTGGTTTTAATATTATGCACGATGGCGCGCATGGCAGCTTCAGCAAGAATAAATACATCAATATGTTTGCCGCCTTCTCGCTCAATGTGCTGGGTGGAAGCAGCTTTATGTGGAATGTAAAACATAATATTATTCACCATGCTTATACAAATGTAGACGGCGTAGACGATGATATAGATATTCAGCCCTGGATGCGCATGAGCGGTACGCAGAAAAAATACAAGATGCATAAATTTCAGCATTTCTATTTCTGGGTTTTGTATTGCCTGCTGTACATACTCTGGATTTTTGTGCTTGATTACCAGAAATATTTTAAAGCTAAGATTGGCAGCATGCCATTGAAGAAAATGTCTGTGCGTGATCACATCGTTTTCTGGAGCTTTAAACTGTTCAATGCCTTTCTATTTGTGGGTCTTCCCATTTACATGCTTGGGTTTACTTCCTGGCTTGCAGGCTTCCTTGTTTTCACCTCATTTGCCGGTTTGGTGTTAAGCCTGGTATTTCAGCTGGCGCATACGGTTGAACACACAGCTTTCCCCATGCCTGATGTAGAAAGCGGACGCCTGGACGATGAATGGGCTGTTCACCAGATTAAAACCACCGCCAATTTTGCCACTAAAAACAAGTTGGTGTCATGGCTGGTAGGCGGATTAAATTTCCAGATTGAACACCACCTGTTTCCTAAAATATCGCATATCCATTACCCGCAGATAAGTAAGATTATTAAAGAGGCCTGCCAGGAATTTGGCGTTGAATACATAGAATACCCCAAAGTGCGCTATGCTATCGCTTCACATGTATCTTTCTTAAAGCAAATGGGCCGGAAATAAACCGTTAAAGTATCTCTTGAACCCGGAGTCATTGTAATCAGATTACAGTGATTCCGGGTTCTTTTATGGGGTTGATGGAACGCGGATTTTTATGATTGGGCGGATGGGTTATGATTTTATTAAATCTGTTGATGATGCCGCCGTTGTTGGTGTTTTCACCAACAACCATATGTTTTAGCCGGACGGCATCTTAGTGAATAACCGCTTCCCGTCGTTGGTATAAAAATCTGTCTGCTATCACCTATTTTTGCAACGCTAAATAAAACCGTTCATGTCTAAAGTAAAAATTGGCCTGGTGCAGATGACCTGCACGGCAAATAAGGAAGAGAATCTGCAGAAAGCCATTGCGAAAGTAAGGGAAGCTGCCGCCAAAGGAGCGCAGGTGATCTGCCTGCAGGAATTATTTACTTCCCTGTACTTCTGCGATGTGGAGGAATATGAAAACTTTAAACTGGCGGAGCCCATTCCCGGCCCCTCCACAGATGCACTGAGCAAATTGGCAGAAGAACTGGGCGTGGTGATCATCGCGTCGCTTTTTGAAAAGCGTACACAGGGTATTTATCACAATACCACAGCTGTACTGGATGCTGATGGAAAATACCTGGGCAAATACCGTAAAATGCATATCCCGGATGATCCTGCTTTTTACGAGAAATTTTATTTTACGCCCGGTGATTTGGGATACAAAGTTTTCAAAACAAAATTCGCCACTTTTGGTGTGCTTATCTGCTGGGACCAATGGTATCCGGAAGCAGCGCGTATTACTGCGTTAATGGGCGCAGAGATATTATTTTATCCAACAGCCATTGGCTGGGCGGCTTCACAGGATGAAGCCACCAATACAGAGCAATACAATGCCTGGCAAACCATTCAGCGCAGTCATGCTGTGGCCAACGGTGTACACGTGGTGGGCGTTAACCGCAGCGGCTTTGAACAAAACGGCGCCATGAAATTCTGGGGCGGATCATTTATCTGCAATCCTTTCGGCACTATTTTATACCAGGCTTCGCACGATGCAGAAGAAGTAGTGGTGTATGAAATTGACACCTCAAAAACAGATAGCTACAGAACACACTGGCCTTTTTTAAGAGACAGGAGGATTGACTCTTACCAGCCTATTACCAAACGGTATATTGATGAAGACTGAGAAGTTCATAGTTCCTGGTTCGGAAGTTCTTAGTTCCTTGCGGCTATATGTTTGGTTATTGCAGCGAACAGGAATTTTTTAAGCAGAACAGTGAACAATTAACCATGAATTTCGGCTAAAGGAACTATGAACTAAGAACTTTGAACTAAGCACTATGAACTTTGAACTGAAAGGAACCCCCAAGGAACTGGG
>JANPGT010000928.1:0-16175 GCA_031424135.1 Chitinophagaceae bacterium | reverse complement strand
TTTGCTTTTAAAGGGCTGGCAGTTTTTGTGTAACCGGCAGAGAAATAATAGGTGGTATTATCATTGCCACCGGATACCTTGGCGTTATAGTCCTGCAGCGGGGCGTTGCTGTTCCGCAACTCCTTTTCCCAATTATAGGTGGCCCCATTACCTTTGTAGGCCGCATTGGTTTTATCGTACAGGGCACCAAATTTCTGTGCAAAACTGGTATTGGCATCGGGATTATTGGCATACGCTTCTTCCAGTAAGGAAAAATATTGCTGCGTATTTAAAGTGGCAATTGTTTTGGGAATATTCTGTGTTCCATAGCTGGCGCTGATTTCAACGCGGGGCTTGCCCGATTTTCCTCTCTTGGTAGTAATGAGTATTACACCGTTGGATGCCCTTACTCCATAAATGGCTGCTGCCGAAGCATCTTTCAGCACACTCATCGACTCAATATCACCCGGGTTGATCATGGAGAAAACATTGAGGGGCGACCGGATATCACCAATGGCACCACCGGTAATACCAGCACCGCCTTCAAAAATGGGTACCCCGTCAATTACGTACAGCGGCTCGCTGAATCCAAAAGTATTTACGCCCCTGATTCTTACCGTGGCCCTTGCACCGGGTGCGCCGCCCCCGCTTTCAATAAACACGCCCGCTGTTTTGCCCTGCAGGGCCAGTTCCGGCGTCATAGAAGTGCTCTTTTCAATGTCTTTGGAAGTAACAGTACTAACGGCACCGGTTACGTCTTTTTTCTTACGCGTACCATAGCCGATGACCACTACCTCGTCTACCTTGCTGTCTTTCAGCTGCAGCCTTATTTTTACCGAACCAGATTTGGCTATTTTTACTTCAGCATTTTCATACCCTACATAAGAAATTACCAGCACGCCGCCATTGTCTGGAACCTGGAGTGTAAATTCTCCGTTACTGTTGGTGCTGGTGCCAATAGAACCGCCTTTCAGCTTAACAGAAGCGCCGGACAGCGGCAGTCCCGTAGCCGCATCCGTAATGGTACCCGTCACCTCCATCAGCACCGGCAATACCTCCTCAGCGGGTTGCCCGTCTTTTATTTCTTCTTTTTGTTTTACCACCACTGTTTTACCCACAATGCTGTAGGTAAGCGGCTGGTCTTTAAAGCAAATATTGAGCACCTCTGCCAGCGAACTGTTTTTGGCTTTTATGCTTACCGTTTTCGCCTGCTTCAGCCAGGCATAATCATAAAAGAAAACATAGCCAGACTGCTGCTCAATGGTTTTAAACACCTTTTCCAGCGGTGCATTCTTTTCAGAAATGGATATCTGGGCGTATCCACCGGCGCTTACCTGGAGGCATGCAGCCATTAATAAAAAAGCAGTTAGTCTCATAATTTTCAGAATTTGACTGTCGATCCTGAATTTGCCGGGAAGAAAGCAGCGGCGCGTTTCAGTAAGCAGCTTCGGTGAAGCTTCATTACAAAATGCGGTAAAATGCATAGCTTTGGTCGTTTTAGTTAATGAATATGTAACCTGCCAGGTTGTATAAAGCGTTAACTGAACATCCGCCAGAAGTATCTCACCACTTCTGGCTTTTTATTTGGTTAACGCAATGAAATGTGCGGAAATAAATGTTTCCCGCTTATGGTTTTACAATTATTTTTTTATTCTCTATGGTGAAGTGTACCTTACTCTCTTCCAGTATTCTTAATACATCGGTTGCATTGGCACTGCGGTCAATTTTTCCCCCAAAAAAACGTTCCGGGATCCTTCCTTCGTAGCGGATGTCTACATCGTACCAGCGGGCTATTTGCCGCATCACGGTTTGCAGGTCTGCATGACTAAAAGAAAAGTAGCCGTTTTTCCATGCCACTACCTCGTCCATATCTACATCATTGACCACTTTAAGGGTGCCGGCTAAAGCCAGCTGCGCCTGCTGCCCGGGCACCAGTGTTACCGAACCACCTGTTTTTGCCAGTTGTACGCTTCCCTCCAGCAATGATGTTTTAATGGAGGCTTCGTCAGTATACGCATTGATGTTGAAATGGGTTCCCAGTACCCGCACCTCCATGCCGTTTACGCTCACAATAAAAGGTTTTGCAGCATCATGCGCCACTTCAAAATAGGCTTCGCCGGATATTTCAATTCTTCTTTCAGTACCGGTAAAGGCCGTTGGATATTTTACAGACGATGCTGCATTCAACCATACCCCGCTGCCATCGGGCAATACCAGTTTGAACTGTCCGCCGCGCGGCGTAGTAAGTGTGTTAAACAGCATTTCTGCAGGTTTACCCTCCACCGTCCGGTACACCAACTCGCCATTGCCAGCCTTATCTACTTTGGCACTGCCCTGTTGCGCGATATTGCCATTCTTTACATCATCTAAACTGATAACAGCACCGTCGGCCAGGATAAGCGTAGCTTTATTGCCGCCCGGCTTTACCTGCTCCTTCACTTTCCGGACCAGGGATGGGGCAACAGATTGCCCTGTTTTATTTTTTTGAATCACCCACCATGCTCCCATTCCTGCTGCAGCAAACAACAATACAGCTGCTGCTGCCCTGGTAAGCGTCCGCCAGGAAATGAGCTTGCCCCGCCTGTTAATTGCGGGGTGCCTTCCCAGTTCAAACTGGTCAATAGATGCTTCAATATGATTCGCGAGCCGGGTTGTGGCTGCGGCTTCAGTGGATAAAGAATGGGGATGACTGATGGCAGCAAATTGTTCCATTGCTTCTTCCACGGCTGCCATAGGTGCCCGCTTCAGCCAATCGGAAAATTGCTGGTGCTCCGCTTCGGTATGGGTACCGTCGGCATATTTCTGAAGGAAAGAGGCTATTTCGTATGGCTCCATTCTTGTGTATCTAACTGGAAGACGATCCAGCACCCGGAAAACACCCCTGCCTATACAATTTTTTAAAAATATTTTTAGACCGCCGAACAGAAGACAGTAAACAACACAGGCATAGAGATTTCGCTGTGCTCAAACAAATACCGGCGTACAAACCGGGAGGCGCTGTACAATTGCTTCTGCACAACTGATTTGGAGATATTCAGCTGCCCTGCTATTTCTTCCTGCGAGAGCCCGTTTTCTATATTAAGCCTGAAGATGAGTTTTCGCCTGGGTGGCAGTTGCTCAATGGCCTGCTGCACCACATGATAGTATTCGCGGTAAGCGCACTGGTCGCCGGTAAGCAAAGCCGAGGCATCCCTTGTACGCCTTATTTCTGACAATACCCGCTGCCTGATTTGCAGGTGACGGATATTATCCAGCAACTTATTTTTTGCAACGCGGAACAGGTAGTCTTTCAGTGAATCTACCTGCACAAGTTTATCGCGCTGCTCCCATATTTTAATAAAAAGTTCCTGCAGCAGTTCATCTGTTTCTTCGCGCGATTTGGTAAACAGGAAAACATAGCGGTATAAATGACCGAGGTGCTGAGTGTAGAGTTGCGTAAAAGCCGCCCGGTCGCCCTGGGCCACCTTGGCAAGCATCATCTTTTCAACATAAGCAGCAGTTGGCATAGCAATCGGGCATTATAAAAAAACAACTCAAATAAAAACACTTCCTGGTAAAGTTCGATCTATGTTTTTAAAATACCAGTAGAAAGTTAATCACAAATCCGCCTAATCCTGTGCTGCACCGTACTGCCGCCTGCCCCGGCATAGAATTTTAAAATAACATATACTATTTTTATCTGTTTCTTTGTCAGCACCTGAATACATAAAAACAGCCACTGTTCATCATTTTTCCATAATTGCATTAACCAACGATTGAATACATTATGGTCAACCATTCTGCCCGCATCCCTATAAAGCAATTTGCTTTTGCACTGGTACATGCTACCATCTTTTTTACCAGCTGCCATCCGAAGCCGCCACTGTTTAACAAAATAGCCGCATCCGCATCCGGCATCCACTTCAATAATACCATTATAGAAAATGATTCCATCAATCCTATTGACCTGGATTTTTTGTACAATGGCGGCGGCGTTGCCATGGGCGATTTCAACAACGATGGCCTGCCCGATCTGTATTTTACGGCCAGTACGGTTTCCAATAAACTCTATCTTAACAAGGGTGGACTTTCTTTTACCGATATTACTGCCACGGCAAAAGTTTCCGGTGAAGGAAGCTGGTGCAATGCAGCGTCTGTAGCCGATATTAATAACGACGGCTGGCAGGACATCTATGTGTGCACCAGCATAAAATCGAACCCCGAACAACGGAAAAACCTGCTGTATATGAACCAGGGGCTAAACAGGGAAGGCGTGCCCGTATTTAAAGAAATGGCAGCGGCGTACGGACTGGCCGATACCAGCTACTCCGTACATGCCGCTTTTTTTGATTACGATAACGATGGAGACCTGGACATGTACCTGCTCACTACCCGGCTGGCAAAAAGTGAATCAGTCATTTTCAGCAGCAATAAAACGGAAAACAATACCGCCGATGTTGACAAGCTATACAGGAACGACTGGAATGATACGCTTCAACACCCTGTATTTACAGATGTTTCAAAACAGGCGGGCATCACCGATGTTGGTTTCGGCCTGGGTGTAGCCATTGCAGACATCAACCGGGATGGCTGGAAAGACATTTACATCAGCAATGATTTTTTTGGCAGCGACCAACTCTACATCAACAATAAAAACGGCAGTTTTACGAATGAAATAAGAGCGTACTGCAAACATACTTCGCAAAATGCCATGGGAAATGATATTGCAGATATCAACAACGATGGCCTGGCGGATATTATCTCTGTAGACATGAACCCTGAAGACAATTACCGTAAGAAAACGAACATGAGCAGCAACAACTATTTTATCTACCAGAATATGTTATACGAAAAACTGGAGCTGCAATATGTACGCAATACCCTTCAACTTAACAGTGGCCCTGTGCCCGGCAGCAATGATTCTGTACAGCACCCGGTTTTCAGTGATATTGCTTTTTATACCGGTACCGCGGAAACAGACTGGAGCTGGAGCCCCCTGCTGGCAGATGTTGACAATGATGGCAACCGCGATATTTTAATCACCAATGGCTACCCAAGAGATGTTACAGATCATGATTTTACTGCATTCCGGGGCAAAGCACGCAACCTGGTGGGCAAAGACCAACTGATAGCCGAGATACCCTCTATTAAAGTACCCAACTGCGCCTTTAAAAACAATGGCCGTCTGCAGTTTGAAAACAGCAGCACCGCGTGGGGCATAACAGACCCTTCATTTTCCAACGGCGCCGTGTGTGCAGACCTGGACAATGATGGCGACCTGGATTATGTAGTGAACAATATCAATGACCCTGCTTTTGTATATGAAAATACCAGCAGATCGGCCGAAAACAAATCAGCCAACTACATTACTGTACAATTTAACGGCAACAAAAAGAATCCGGCAGGTATTGGTGCATGGGCAGCCATCTTTTATGATAAAGGGAAACAGCAGGTCTATGAAAATTCTCCCTACCGCGGCTACCTGTCTACCGGTGATACAAAAGCTTTTTTTGGACTGGGCAGCATAACAGCTATTGACTCAGTAGTGATTACATGGACGGGCGGCAAGCAACAAACCATACTGAACCCGCCGGTAAATCAATTGCTGAAAGTGGCTGAAAAAAATGCAGCCTTGTCCGTCAATCCCGAAATGCAAATCCTTAACAAAAACGCGTTGTTTACAGACATTTCATCTGTTACCGGCATTAACTATCGGCACCAGGAACAGGATTATATTGACTTTGACAAAGAAAGACTGCTGCCACACAAATTTTCTGAATACGGACCGGCACTGGCCGCCGGCGATGTAGATGGCAACGGACTGGACGATCTTTTTATTGGTGGCGGAGGTGATTACCCCGGTAAATTTCTATTGCAGCAGCGCAATGGAAAATTTGAAACAAAAGATCTGCCTGCAGTTACTGCCAAAGATGCCCGGCGACCGGAAAATATGGGTGTGCTGCTTTTTGATGCAGACAATGATGGTGACCTGGATTTGTATTGCGCCAGCGGCAGTAATGAGTTTATTGCCAATACCAAAAATTACCAGGACCAGTTTTTTGTGAATACGGGAAAAGGCAATTTTATTTATGACAGCACTGTCTCCCTGCCGGTAAACTACACCAGTAAAAGCTGTGTAAAAGCAGCTGATTTTGATAATGATGGCGACCTGGATCTTTTTATTGGGGGCAGGTGCCTGCCCGGAAAATATCCGCTGCCCGTAAGCTCATTTATTTACAGGAATGATTCCCGGAACGGAAAGATAGTCTTCACCGATATCAGTGCCAGTGTGTCGAAAGATTTGCAGCAGGCGGGAATGGTGTGTGATGCATTGTGGACCGATTTCAATAATGACGGATGGACCGATTTAATTATGCTGGGCGAATGGATGGCGCCGGTGTTACTGCAGAATAAGCAGGGCAAATTTGAAAACATTACTGCACAAAGCGGCATAGCTAACCAATACGGCTGGTGGAATAGCCTTGTGGCAGGAGATTTTGACAATGATGGCGATATGGATTATGTTGCCGGTAACCTGGGCCAAAATGCTTATCTGCGCGCAAGTGATCAATACCCTGTAAATATCTATGCCAAAGATTTTGATGGCAACGAAAGCATTGACGCCATCATTACGCATTTCCTGAAATCCCCGGATGGCACAAAAAAAGAATACACAGCGCTTAACCGCGATGATATTATGACACAGCTGCCCGGACTGAAAAAAAAGTTTCTTACGTATAAAGATTTTGCCAATGCGGGTTTCCATGATCTTTTTACCGGAGCACAAATGAAAAATGTGTTAACCCTGCATGTCAATAATTTCAAAAGCTGCTTTATTAAAAACCTGGGCAAGGGAAAATTCAGCCTTGAAGCACTGCCGGTTGCTGCGCAGCTTTCTCCCCTGTTTGGAATGGTAGCAGCAGATGTAAACAATGACGGGAACCTGGACATCGCTATTGCCGGTAACGATTTTGGCAATGAAGTTACCAATGGCAGGTACGATGCATTCAACGGGTTAATCATGACCGGCGATGGCAAAGGAAACTTCCAGCCGCAAACCCCCGCAAAAGCAGGTTTCTATTTGCCTGGTGACAGTAAGGCCCTTGTTACATTGAGGGGACCGGATAATACCTTTTTACTGGTGGCTACTGAGAATAAGGGACCAATAAAAATCTTCCGCAGCAGGATTGCCGGGCAGAAAATGGTGGCAATGAACAATGACGATAAAACTATTTTTATCACATTTGCCAATGGGCAAACGCGTATGGAGGAAGTATATTATGGCAGTTCTTTTTTCTCCCAGTCTGCACGGTGCATACCGGTGAGTGGCAGCATTAAGAAAATAAGCATTACCAATACCAGGGGGCAAAAAAGAGAGATACGCCTGCAATCCGCTTACCCGCTTTTAAATAAACGGTAGGCATCCGGCGCTTTGAAGAAGAGGCGATCCCCTTTCTCATTTTCCAGCAATAATCCATCCATCACAGTTTCGCCACCTGCAAATCTTTTTATGATCCAGGCAGGCTGAAATGTTTGAATGGAGGCAAGTACTTCATAAATGGGGGATAGTATAATTGAATCAGCGTTACTTTCCGGGCCGTGCGTTTCCTTCAGCAGACCTACTTCACCCATTAATTCAAAAAGGGTTATACTACCGGCCATGGCTAGTTGCTGTATTGCCGCCAGCGTCCACCAGGCAGCCAGGGCAGCGTACTGCCGGTGATCAGGCGAAGGCAGATAGTAGCGATCTTTCAGTGTAACGGGGGAAAGGAATACCGGTTTGCCAGCGGCAAAACTACCGGCCGTTGCAATAATATCGCTTTGGCTCTCCAGGTTTTCCAGCAGGGAGCGGCTATCCGCTGCATGCACCTGGGGGTGAATACTAAAACTGACAAAATCAAAAACCAATTTTGAAGGGCGCCGCCGGTTCAATTCAGTAAAAAACTGATCGGTACCACACCCAATTTTTAGTGCTGGTAAAGCATTTTTCATGCGTGGGTAAACATGCAGCAGCAGGGCTGCAGGCGTAACCGCATGTTCTTTGTGCAGGGGCAGCAGGCTGAACAGCAAAGCTTTATTTTCTTCGAGCAATGGCAGCAGTGCTTCCAGCTGGTGGCCGTAATCATCAGAAAAAAACAGCACTAATTCCAGCCGGGTGTTCATTTGAGCGGCTTCCGCAAGCGCGACAGCCAATTCCTTTTGCCAGTCCGGTTTATCCATTGCAAGCATAACGCGGTAATGGTGAAAAGGGATTTTTTGTAAAAAAGCCAGCTGCGTTTTTGTCAGTGCCGGTTGGTTCGCTGACCTGGCATAGCCAATAGCCGGGAAGGGAATTTTTTCTTCCCGCACTTTTACTTCCGGCAACGCTTTACCCAAACCCTTGTCGTTTACCAGCAACCTAATCTCCTGTTCCAGCTTCTCACCCGCCTGCACCCCTACCGGAAAAGGAATGGCCAACGGGGTGGAATAAGTTTTATAAGAACTGTCGGTCCAGTTGCGCTGGTCCTCTGTTTCAAAAACATCGCCTTTAAAAAAAAGTTCCGCAGTGGTATTTTCGTTGATGGTCCATTGCATTTGACTGATTTCATGGAATGGTTGCCAGGGGCCTATCCATTCAGGAAACGTTCCATCATACGAGGTATCATCGGGACGGGTGATTACTACATTCTTTCCGCGGCATTCTTTCACGGGGTGAAGCACGCATAATCCAATCCTGTTTCTTTTAAATGCTGCCAGTGCCCTGCCCTTCATAGAGAAAACAATGCTGCCGTCGCACCCGCCTTCAATAGTATACTGCGCCTCATATACGGGGCTCCCCAGACTGTACAGTGCCGTATAATGTATAGTGAAAGAATCCTCCCTTATAACTACCTGTTCGCTGCTGATCGTAAATGGCAGGGTACCCCAATATTCGTCCCTCACCGCAGGATAAATCATTCTCAGTATTTCCGTTTGAGCAACACAGATATAGCGAAGTTTACCCAGTTCATACAAACAGGTAAGTGCACCCGCCTGTACACGGGTTACAGGGTCCAGGGCGATATCAGCCATCAGCTGGATTTCCTTTGTCATTGCAATTATTAACAGCCTTTAATAATAGCAACTTAAGTTATATTTCAATAAACTGCATTGGGTATTTCTACGAATGATCGGTCGGTGGCCCGCGCCAGATTCAAAAACCTGCTGCCAGTATGCACTATTTTATCTATTTTGTTGAAAGATTGCTTCATTCAAGAAAAAAATCAGTATGACTGAGCCATCTTTCCGGCTGATTGCTCCTCAGGCCAACCGCTCATTTGTTTTTAAATGGGAGCCGTTTGACCTGTCCAACCGCTGGCATTACCACCCCGAAGTAGAGCTTATCTATTTCACCGAAGGCAGTGCCAATGCCGTAATTGGCGAAGGCTTCCAGTATTTTGAAGAAGGCGATCTGATTATCCTGGGTGCCAATTTCCCGCATGTGCTCCAGGAAAACCGTGAATTTGCCCGGCAGCATCCGGACTGCAAACCCTTTGGACTGGTGATACAATTCAGTGAACATTTTTTAGGGGCTGATTTTTTACAGAAACCTGAACTGAAAGCTATTGATCTGCTCCTCAAAAAATCGCGCAGGGGATTGCGGTTCAGGAAATCATCTGTGATGCGGGTAGGCAATAATTTACTGAATATGCACCGTCTGAGTGAGCCCAGGAAATTAATTTCATTGCTGGATATACTCACTACACTTTCGGAAGACAATGCCTACGACTATATGACACCGAAAGATTGTAGTTACGATTCGTCACACGATGAAGATCGCATGCGTTGCATCAACCAGTATGTATATGAACATTTCACCGGGCATATCAGTATTAAAGAAATTGCTGCGGTGGCCAATATGACAGAAACTTCCTTCTGCCGCTATTTCAAAACCCGCACCCTGAAAAATTTCTCCCGCTTTCTCAATGAGGTACGCATTTCCTACGCCTGCAAACTGCTGAGTAACACAAATTACAATATCACGGAAGTATGCTTCGAATCAGGCTTTAATGCCCTGTCGTATTTTACGCGGCAGTTTAAAAAAATAACCCAGTTGACACCGCAGGAGTTTCAGCGGATGAAGCGCGAATCTTCTACCAGTTTATAAAGAAGCTCTTTTGATGAATGTAAACTGGTTCTTGATTCTGGCAGATCTTTGTGACAGAACCAGCTCAGCCGCCGTCTTTCCCATCTGGTAATGATCAGTAGAAATAGTGCTGATGCCATTCATCAATACTTCCATCAGCGGGGTTTCGTTGTAAGAAATAATGCCAATGTCTTTCCCCAGCGTCAGCCCTTTCTGCTGTATACTTTTTATCAGGTTTATAAGGTCTGTATCTTCCACCACTACATAAGCCTGTCCTGGTCTTACATCATACCCAGGCGTAATTTCACCCACTACTTTGTGTGAAAATTGGTATTGATGGCAAAACCGCCGGAAGCCTGTTGCTATTTCTGCGGGTTTGGGTATAAGGCAGGAATTGACGTAAATAAGTGTGTCGTATTTATGAAGACAGCACAACGCTGTTTCCAGCGCTTCTACAATGTCATTTTCAAAGTCCTGGTAGACGGCAGTGGTGTCCTCAAACCTGCCTGCCACTTCCTTATCCAGCAGGATAAGTTTTTCTGCGGGCACGGTTTTCAGTATTTCCGCAATTTTTTCGGGCTGATCGTAAAAGTGGGGCATTACCAGGTAGTAATCATACTCGCCCAGGCTGGCGTTGATAATATCTTCCAGCAATCGGGCACTGGAGTGGTGAATCTTAAGATCTACGGTGCCTTTGTTGGCCATCGTATTCATAAAACCGTCGTAGATCATTTTCTTGTAGCTGCTCAGTTTGTTGAACACCAGCAGCACCCTGTAAGAAAGTGCAATATCGGTACGGTTGATGTAAAACCCTTTTCCCCTGACGGCGTGAATGATCTTATCCTTCTCCAAAATATCATACGCTTTTTGCACAGTATCCCGTGACAATAAAAATTCATTGCTGAGTTCATTGATGGAAAGAATCCTGTCGCCTCTTTTTATTTTGCCCTGCTTAATGGCTTTTGTAACAGAATGGGCAATCTGCAGGTATTTGGGTGTTCTCCTGCTGTTGTCAATTTCAAAAATGGCTTGCATAACAATCGTTTTATGGTAAGGATAACTGCGGAAAAATAGGCTCCTACTTTATGTTTGTCATTATAAACAGGCACTTTATACAGCGGGCGAAACGTTTTCAGCAATAACCACAGCACGGACGCCCCGATAGTGTATTTTATTCATAGTGGTAACCAATACAAATTTGAACTTCTGCATTCAATTGAGCTTTCAAAAAATTACCCCTTGTTAGCACAATTCTATCCTATATGGATTAAATATTTCCATTCTATGAAAAATATAGTCGCATTGAATGGCTAATTCATTGGCAGTTACAGCACAGTACATCATAGCACAGCAGTTCAATATTACGGCCCAACAGTACATCACAGTGGTTTACGTTAAACCACTAACTATGCATATTATTCAGTAACCCGATGGTAAGCATTGATCAAACATCTGTCTGCATGAAAAAGCACCTGGTACCGCTTATCGTTTTTATCTTTCTGCTGGCGGTAACAAATATTACCGCGCAACTACCGGTATCCCCTATAGGCTATGCAGACAAGCTTTGGTATACCCAACCAGCAATTAACTGGAATGAGGCCCTGCCCATTGGCAATGGGCGTATGGGAGCCATGGTATCTGGTGGGATAATGGACGAGCGTTTATCATTAAACGAACAAACACTCTGGTCGGGGGCGCCCCGCAACTGGAATAATCCCGGTGCAAAAGCGTATCTGCCCCAGGTACGCGAAGCCATATGGCATAAAAATTATCGTGACGCCGACAGTCTTTCCAGGTTTATGCAGGGCCCCTACACTGAATCTTATTTGCCAATGGCTGATCTTGCTGTCTCCTGCACCACTATTACCCATCCTGAAAATTATACAAGGGAACTGGATCTTAACAGCGCCCTCAGTAATGTGCAGTTTTCTGAAAACGGTAATACACATACCAGGACCAGCTTTGTCAGTTTTCCTGACCAGGTGATTGTTTACCACGATACCTGTACGGCAAAATCTTCCGTTACATTTACCGTTACACTCAGCAGTAAGCTGCATTACAAGCTGAAGACGCTTGCCCCCAATCATATTGTATTGACCGGTAAATGTCCGCAGCATGTTGAACCTGTTTATCGCTGGTGGATAAAAGACGATAAAGCCATTCAGTATGCAGCAGGCGAAAATGGCGAAGGTATGCGCTTCGAAATACATCTGCTCGTAAAAGCAAACGGCGGAAAAACAAGCTGTCATGACAATACAATAAAGGTAGAAAACGCCCATGCCGCAACTTTGCTTATTACTGCCGCCACCAGTTACAACGGTTATGATAAGTCGCCGGGACTTAATGGCAGAGATCCCTCACTGAAAGCAAGTACTGATCTGTGGGCCGCCAGTTCAAAAACATATAAACAGCTACTGCAACGGCATTTGCAGGATTATCAGCCTATTTTCCGCCGGGTGCAGCTGAACCTGGGCGAAAGCCGTAACAGCAGGTTGCCCACTGATGAAAGGCTGAAAAATATGGATGTATACACCGATCCTGAACTGCTGGCTACCATTTCACAGTACGGCCGGTATCTTTTAATTGCAGGTTCCAGGCCGGGTGGGTTGCCGGTGAACCTGAAAGGCATCTGGAACGATAAAGTAAGACCAGAATACAGCTCCAACTGGTGCCTTGATCATGATGCGCAAATGTTTTACTACCCTGCAGAAACCAACCACCTGCCAGAAATGCACCAGCCCTTCCTGCAGTTTATTGAGGACCTTTCTGTAAACGGCAGGCAAACGGCCCTTACCAATTATGGCATGAAGGGATGGTGTGCCCACCACAATACAGATATATGGCGGCAAACCGCGCCCGTTGGAAACTACGGTGATGGTAACCCGCATTGGGCCAACTGGAATATGGCCGGCCCCTGGCTATGCGCGCATCTTTTTGAGCATTACCTATTTACAGGAGATGAAAAATACCTGCGTCAAAAAGCATGGCCCGTCATGAAAGGCGCTGCGGAATTTTGTCTTGCCTGGCTGGTAAAAGACAGCAACGGCAACCTGGTGACGGCCCCTTCTGTTTCTCCCGAAAATACTTTTATTACCAGTGATGGCGATACCGCGCAGGTAAGCAGCAACAGCACCGCAGACATTGCACTGATAAAAGAACTGTTTACCAATTGCATCCGTACCGCAGGTATTCTACAAACAGCACCGCTGTTTGCTGCGCGGCTAAAAAAAGCGCTGGCAATGTTTCGCCCCTATGGCATCGGCAGTAAAGGCCAGTTGCTGGAATGGCAGGAAGATTGGCAGGCGGTTGATCCGGGACACCGTCATCTTTCGCACTTATACCCTGTCTTCCCCGGCAGCGAAATATCCACGCTGCATACACCTGCTCTGGCCACGGCAGCAAAAAAAGCATTATCGCTGCGCGAAAAGACCAATGGCACCTGGGGATTCGCGCTGAAAGCAGCCTGCTGGGCGCGTTTGAGAGAGGGCGACAGCGCGTGGGAAACACTGCATTACCAACTGCGATATGTAGCCGCTGAAAGTAAATCTTCCGCAAATAATTATGGCTTGTATCCCAATCTCTTTAACTCAGAAGTGCCCGCCACTATTATGAATGGCAATGGCTGCACTACCGCAGTTATTACAGAGATGCTGCTGCAGTCGCACACGGGTGAACTGCAATTCCTGCCCGCCTTGCCCACAGCTTTGCCTGCAGGCAGCATCAAAGGGCTCTGTGCAAGAGGTGGTTTTACAGTGGACCTGCAATGGAAAAATCATGAACTTGTATCAGCAACCATACTATCAGTACTGGGCAATGATTGCAGCATACTGCTGGACAGGAGGTTAAAAATCTATGATGGCAGCAGGGAAGTTGCCTTAATGCAAACAGGCCAGCAGGTATTTGTGTTTAAAACAACCAAAGGAAAAACTTACTGGGTCCGCCCTATGTAGAAACCTTACCGCCTGCCTGTTCAGCTCTTGCTTTCACCCATCCAGCATTAAGGCACAGGATTTGAATGTTGTATCCCATAGTCTGGCCCCTTAAAAGACGCAGCCCCCGCCGAAGCCAATTTTCATCCTCAAACGCAACAACAATGTCTACTACTGCAACCTGCAATAACCAGGGCAACCAGCTATACTATACCATAATGCTGCTGCTATTTTTAGGTATAGCAATCATTGCCAGAACACAGCCTGTATTATCGCTTACGCCGGTCATCAGCAGCGGCTTAAGTTCGCCTATCCAGTTTGTACATGCCGGTGATGGCAGCAACCGTGTCTTTATCGTTCAGCAGGGCGGCAGCATCAGGGTGTACGATGCAGGGTTTAATTTCCTGGATGTTTTTCTAACTGTTTCAAATGTAAATTTTGGCGGCGAGCAGGGACTGCTAAGCATGGCTTTTCATCCAGACTACAATATTAATGGACTGCTATATGTATATTATGTAAATACCGGTGGTGATCTTGAGCTGGCCAGGTACCATATCAGTGGCAATTCAAACATAGTTGACGCGGCGTCAAAAGTGATTGTTTTAACCATTCCCCATCCCGGCAATACCAATCACAATGGTGGCGAACTGCATTTCGGCAGTGATGGTTTCCTGTATTTATCAACAGGCGATGGCGGCGGTGGCGGCGATCTGCCCAACAACGCGCAGAATACTGCGGTATTGCTGGGTAAAATGCTGAGGCTGAATGTAAATACATCGGCCACCGCACCTTTCTATACCATTCCTTCGGGCAACCCTTACGGAAATGAAATCTTTGACCTCGGTTTACGCAACCCGTTCAGGTGGAGCTTTGACCGTCAAACACAGGATATGTGGATAGGCGATGTGGGCCAGGATTCATTTGAGGAACTGAATTTTCGCGCTGCAGGAACCGCCCCGGGTGTAAATTATGGCTGGCGCTGCTATGAGGCCGGCAATGTTTACAATACAGCAGGTTGTGGTTCCATGAGCAGTTATTCATTCCCTGTTTATAATTATCCCACACAAAACCCGGCAGCGGCCATCACCGGCGGTGTCGTATACCGTGGAACAAATTACCCAATGCTTACCGGTTACAATATAAGTGCTGATTTTTATTCCGGCACATTGTACAAAACCATTTCAAACGGGGTGGGCGGATGGACTACAAGTACACAGTTGATTGCCACCACCGGAATTGTTGATTTTGGAGAGACAGAAAGTGGCGAAGTCTATATTGTTTCTTTGACAGGCAATAACGTACAAAGGCTAACGGTTACCGGGGCGCTGCCTGTGAAACTGTCTAGTTTTTCAGGCAAGGCAGTTAATAATAAGGAAGTATTGTTGCAGTGGCAAACCAGCCAGGAATACAATTCAAAGCAATTCAATATTGAATATAGTTCTGATGGTGCAAATTTTACAATGCTGGATATAATAGCTGCTAAAAACGCAGTGCAGGGCGCGGCCTATTCCTTTTTGCATAGCAGCGCATTCAATGGCACTCATTTTTACAGGTTAAAAATGATAGATATTGACGGTGCAGCCTCCTATTCAGTTATCGTAATTATAACCATGAATAACCTGGTAAAAAACTTTATCCATCCGGCTATTATTGCAGGGGGAACAATGCAGGTAACAGTTGGAAATACCGGATTCCAATCCATAGAATTAACAAGCATGAACGGGGCCATCATTTTTACCAGGAATATTACCGGCCAGACAGGAACTATTACTGTGCAGCTGGGAAAACTGGCCCCGGGCATTTATATGGCCCGGCTAAGAACAGGGTCAAAAAACATTGAACAAAAGATAGTGATTCAATAATATTGTAAGCTGTCAGTAACGACCGGTTCGCCGCAGGCACCAATTACCAGTTTCACCGAGCACAGTACTGTAACAGGGTAATAAATGCCTGCAATAGTTGCAATGCTAACCCCAGGCAATACCACTATACGTAATCAACTAAGTGTTATCATTTAATTGTAAAAATCAGTCGCCATTTATTGACAATTAATTGCGAAATTCATTCAGGGTAAATTCCCCCATCCCCGAAGTTTAAATATTTCTGAATGAAAAAAGTCAGGACCAGAAGCAAAACAGTCATCAATGCCCTAACAATAGACCTGCTGAAAATTGATTTCAAAT
>JANPGT010000927.1:0-2423 GCA_031424135.1 Chitinophagaceae bacterium | reverse complement strand
TAAGTATGGGGCAAGTTGCAGGGCGAAGGACTAAGAACCAGGAACTGTGAACTATTTCTTCCTTAACCGGCAAACGAACTAAAAACCAAGAACCAGGAATTATAAACTATTTCTTCTTCCCTTCTATCATATCAATCACTTCTTTCAACTCTTTGGGACTGATCTTCTTCTGCTCAGCAAAAAATGCCACCAGGTCTTTGTAAGAATTATCGAAATGATTTTTTACCATGGTGGTCAGCGATTGCTTCTTATACTCCTCTTCATTTATTACCGGCATATACAAATACATATTGCCCATCAGCCGGCTGCTCAGAAAGCCTTTTTTCTCCAGGTTCTTGATAGTAGAGGCCAGTGTTGTGTAGGGAGGCAGCGGCGGCGCCATACTTTCCAGGAAAGCTTTCACATTGGCCTCGCCGCATTTCCACACCGCCCGCATGGCCTCCTCTTCCTGTTGGGTTAATTTCTCCATCATATCTACGATATTTTCGTAAACCTACGAAACACTCGTAAACTATCAAAATTTATTTGTTAAAAAACAGGTAGAATCTATGCGCTTACCCGGTTGGCAACTATTTTTGACCTACTAATTCATTCATAATGCGCTTATTTACTATTGTTCTGTACTGTTTGCTTACGAGCGTGGCAGCTTTTGCACAAAACGACAGCATAGACGCTCCTTTTAAAAGATTTCCGGGCATTCCGCCGTTTGACTTATTGCAGACAGACAGCAGTACGCATTTAACCAAGGAAGCTATTAATGTAAAACATAAAACCCTGCTGATGTTTTTTAGTCCGGATTGCAGCCATTGCCAGCACCAGACAGAAGACATGCTTGCGGCTATTGATTCGCTGAAAGACATCCAGATTGTAATGGCTACCTACCAGCCTTTTGAAGAGATGCTGGCATTTAACCAGAAATACGAAATAGCCAAATACAGCAATATCAAACTGGGCCGCGACACAAAATATTTTCTACCGCCGTTCTTCCGCATGAAGAACCTTCCCTACCTGGCCCTGTACGACAACAAAGGAAATTACATCACCAGTTTTGAAGGCAACCAGCCGGTGGTGAAATTGCTGCAGGCATTTGATGGTAAGCGGGAAAAATAATTTTCTGTAGCGGATGTAATGTTTTGCAGTCGGAATAAGACTAATATATGTTGCCGGGTATACTCCCCGGTTGCTGACACATGGAAAATTATTCACGCCGGTCATTTCTGCATAACCTGGGGCTGGGCCTGGGGGCTACCACCATCGTTGGCACGCTGCCGTCACTCATTCAGCCTGCTGCATCCATAACACAACACTACACAGGTAAAAAATTAAATATCGCGCTGTGCGGCCTGGGCAGGTATGCCGGCATCCTGGCAGAAGGTTTTGCCTTTTCAAAAAATTGTCGCTTAGCAGGCATTGTTACCGGCACCCCTGCCAAAGCGGTTGCATGGCAGAAAAAATATAATATTCCTGCGGCTAACATATACAACTACCAAAACTTCGACAGCATTGCCGGTAACAAAGACATTGATCTTGTATATATCGTTTTGCCCAATTCCATGCACAAAGAATACACTATCCGCGCCGCAAGGGCCGGCAAGCATGTGATTACAGAAAAACCCATGGCCATTACCGCCAGTGATTGTGAAGCGATGATAAAAGCCTGCGAAGCCGCCCATGTGCAGCTGGCCATTGGTTACCGGCTGCATTACGAACCTTACAATATGGAAATGAAAAGACTGGGACAGCAAAAAGTGTTTGGCCCGGTGCGCTTAATGGAAACATCACTGGGCTATAAGGTAGACAGCAATAAAGAATGGCGCCTGCATAAGGCCATGTCGGGCGGTGGGCCATTAATGAACCTTGGGGTGTATTGCCTGCAGGCCAGCCGTTACATCATGGGCGAGGAACCGGTAGCCGTAACCGCACAGTTTAACCCGGTGACCAATAAGGAAATCTTCGATGAAGTAGAGGCTTCTATTACCTGGCAACTTGATTTTCCCAATGGTGCTATTTGTAATTCCACCAGCACCTATACCGCTAATATAGACCGCTTATTCGCTGCGGCCGACAACGGCTTTTTTGAGCTGGCACCCGCTATCAGTTACGGACCTTTTAAAGGACGAACCACTAAAGGCGAACTGCATTTCCCCGACATTAACCAGCAGGCCGCACAGATGGACGGTATTGCGCAACCAATCCTTGCAGGACAACCGGTGCCCAATCATATCAGTGGCGAAGAAGGATTGAAAGACATGCGTATCATAGAAGCTATTTATCAATCTGCAGGAACAGGAAAGAAGGTATTGCTGGGTTAGTTTGTCTGCCGCTTTTTTTGAAGCGCTGCTAATTCAATAACTGAACCACATAGAATCATAGGAAGATAGAAAATCATAGGTCTTCCCAGCAAAAATCTATGTCGTCTTATG
>JANPGT010000926.1:0-2886 GCA_031424135.1 Chitinophagaceae bacterium | reverse complement strand
TCTAAAATTTCGGGCATACCAAGCCCAATAATCATAAATACCAGTCCATTTAGTATAAATACAAAACTTTCCCATACGCTGGAAGCTCTTATCCTGCTGGTGCTGTTAAGAAACTGCATACGGTGATTGGCCAAAAACAATCCACCAAATACCACCGCCAGTACACCCGAGCTATGCAGGTGTTCACCCACCCAATATAAAATATAGGGTTCTATTAATGTAAATGCAATATCTGAGGGCGCATCCGTGGGCAGCAGTTTGTGTGCTTTCATGAAGAGCCATCCCAGGGTTAAGCCAATAACGGCACCGCCAAAAACCATCCAGCCAAAGTTCAGCGCGGCATCCTGCCAGATAAACTGCCCGGTGGCCACGGCTGCCAGCGCAAAACGGAATATGATTAGCGAAGAAGCATCGTTGAGTAAACTTTCTCCTTCCAGTATAGCAGAAATAGTTTTGGGAATTTTTACAAATTTCACGATGGCCCCCATGCTTACGGCATCGGGTGGAGACACAATGCCCCCCAATAAAAAACCCAGCGCCAACGAAAAACCCGGTATAAAATAATTGGTAAAAAATGCCACACAGAGCGCCGTAAAAAATACCACCAGGAAGGCAAAGCTGCCGATGATGCGGTACCATTTTTTCAACTCCTTCAGGGAGATTGACCAGGCTGCTTCAAATAACAGTGGGGGCAAAAAGATAAAGAAGATCATATCCGGGTTGATGCTGATGCGCGGTACACCGGGGATAAAAGAAATGATGAGGCCGGCCAATACCAGCAATATAGGGTAGGCCAGTTTTAATTTGTTGGCCAGCATTACCAGTAATACAATGAGGGCTATTAGACCGATGGCAAAAGGAAGTGTTTCCTGCATTTGGGGTTAGTTGATTGGTTGATCTGTAAGAAATATATTGCTGATTTTGGGATTGGGGGATTTCGTTGGAGGCAAGTGCCTGACAAATCTTATTATCCGCAAATTCCGCAATTCAGCGATTAATTTCTGATTTGAGATGTATAGATTTTGTAATTTCTTTTGGTGCAATCACTGAAGCAAATCTCAAAATCTCTACATCCCAAAATCTCAAAATGCCTTCCTCCCCGTTATTTGAGCAGCACCTGCACCGTATCCTCACTCTGCTGGCGCAATACCGTTTTTTTGCCGGTGGTAAGTTTTTGCAGCAGGGCTTCATTGTAATGGCGGATGGTTAAGAGCGACAGCCCTTTTTCTACCACTACTTCAAACATGGCAGCGGCGGTACCGGCCAGCTTTTCAATTTTATCGGGCCGGTCGTCCAGGCAAACCACAAGGCTTACTGCACCGGTTTGTATCAGGTTGGGCTTGGTTTTTATTTCAGCAAAAATTTCATAGAGCCGGCTCATGGGCTGTTCCCCAATAAAGGAGAAATCCTGGGTATGCAGGTGCACCAGCGCCTGGTTATCTTTCACCACGATGATGGGCGGCAACTGTCCAATGTTTTTATTATGGATGACGGTACCCTGCAAGGATGCATCCAGGAAGCATTTTACCTGCAGGGGAATGTCTTTGTTTTGTAAGGGTTTGATTGTTTTGGGATGGATGACCTGTGCGCCGTAATACGCCATTTCAATAATTTCATCGTAATTAAGTTCGCTGATCAGTTGTGCATCCGGAAACTGTTTGGGGTCTGCATTCATTACGCCTTCTACATCTTTCCAGATGCTGAGGCTTTGGGCGTTCAGCATATTGGCAAAGATGGCGGCGGAGTAATCGCTGCCTTCGCGGCCAAGGGTAGTGCTTTCATTTTCATCAGTGGCGCCAATAAAGCCCTGTGTAATTACCAGCTCATGCGTGCCAAACAAAGGCAAGACGTCTTCCTGTATCTTTCTTTCTGTAAATGCCATATCTATATTGGCATCGCGGAAATTATCGTCTGTTCTGAAAATATCGCGCACATCCAGCCATTGGTTGATAAGGCCTGCTTCATTCAGGTAGGCGCTTACAATAGCGGTTGACAATAATTCGCCCGCGCATACTACCTGGTCGTAATAATAATCGTATTCCCGCACGGGGGTATCGTGCAGCAGCCATTCCACTTCCGTAAAAAAATCGCGCAGCTGTGCCTCACAGGCCAGGTAATTATGCACCAGCAAATATTTGGCGGTAGTCAGGTGCTGGTTCTTTACCTGGGCAAATAATTCCAGTGCTTGTTCCTGCTGCTGGTTGAAAAACGCATCCACTACTTTCTCCAGGGCGTTGGTGGTTTTGCCCATAGCAGAAATAACAATCAATATTTTCTGTTGGGGAAAACTGCGGAGGATAGCCGCTACATTTTTTATTCTTTCCACACTGTTTACACTGGCCCCGCCGAATTTGAAAACCTGCATCTTGATAAAAGGTTTGGATAGTTAATTATGCCTGCAAAGAACGCAGATAAATGAGAGATTTTAAGTGTTATGCAGAAAGAAATTTAAACAATGTGCGTTTACGCCAGGCTGGGATTTTCTGATGTCTGATTTGGGGATGTTTGATTTCATTTGCGCCACCTGTCAATATTGAAAAGGTTGGATTTTTTCGGTGCCAGTAGCCCTGGAAGGGCGTCATATCTTTAGCCCGGGGTGGCAACCCCTGGTAATGTGCGGTAGTAAACGCAACCCTGAAGGGAGTTGAACAACCACGCAAGAGAATATTACGCATAGGCCGCCGCCCAATGATATACAGATGAAAGGATTGCGACGCAACGATGAAGCCCAAAGAACAAATGCCGGCATAAAAAAGGGAAAAGCTTAATTACCCGAATCCAGACTTTTAAAAGTAAGGTAACAGACGGGGAGGCACCCCTCTACAACGAAGTTGGAGAGGGGATGGGGGTGAGGTGTAAATCTTTTGCTATTATGCCTGCCTTGCA
>JANPGT010000925.1:0-7209 GCA_031424135.1 Chitinophagaceae bacterium | reverse complement strand
ATCAGGGCCAGCAGCAGGATGGTTTGTATGGTCATAACAGACAGTTTACTGTTCAAAAAATGCGGGTCCTACCTTTTAAAGTTCTTTTTATAAAAAGCCATCGCCTCCTCAATTACTTTCAGCGCCTGGCTCTTATCACCAAACTCTTCCACAATCACAGTTTTATTCTCCAGTTTTTTATACTCTTCAAAAAAGTGACGCAGCTCATCAAAAAAATGTTTGGGCAATTCTTCTATGTTGTTGTAGTGATTTACAGAAGGATCATTGGCAGCTACGGCGATGATTTTATCATCCGCATCACCACCGTCAATCATCTGCATCACCCCTACTACCTTGGCTTCCATCAGGCAAAGCGCCTGTACGGGCAGAGAAGTAAGTATTAAGATATCCAGTGGATCCTTATCGTCGCCATAGGTTTGCGGAATAAACCCATAATTGCAGGGATAGTGAAAAGAGGAATAAATGATACGGTCCAGTTTCAGCATGCCGCTGTCTTTGTCAATTTCATATTTACAGCGGGAACCCTGTGGTATTTCTACCACTGCGTTAACTACCCGTGGAGCGTTTTCGCCGGCAGAAATGCCGTGCCATGGATGCGATACTAATTGCATAATTTTCTGTTATTAACCGTACAAACGTACAAATGTATTCCCGGAAATGGAACTGATTTATTTTGGGGTGCGGCTTGCAAATATCATTTCCAGATCAATACCAGCATACCCGCCACTACCAGCGCGGCGGCAACCAGTACCCTGGCCGTCAATGGCTCCTTCAAAAAAAGAAAGGATAAAAGAATGGTGAGTACCAGGCTGCTCTTGTCAATAATGGTTACTTCTGCTACTTTGCCCAGCTGCAGTGCGCGGTAATAAAACAACCAGGAAGCACCGGTAGCGAAGGCGGAAAGTACCAGGAATATCCAGTTGTTCCTGGAGAGCCCGCTTACCTGCCCGCCGATTCCCTTAAAAAAAACAATTCCCCATGTAATCAGCAGTATAATGGCCGTGCGGATGGCCGTGGCCAGGTCGGCATTTACCTCTTTCAGGCCTGCCTTGGCAAAGATGGCCGTAAGTGCCGCAAAAACGGCCGACAACAGGGCAAATAACAACCACTGGGGCATCTTGTTTCTTTATTGGTTAAAACTCGGTATCAATTTTAAAACCAAACAGGTGGCCGCCTTTCCAGCGTTTATAATCTTTCTTAAAGTCTTTCCGGTTTCTGTCCGTCAGCTCCGGTTCATCCAGTGTACTCAAATCGGGGCTGCCGGCATTTACCCAGGCGGTGTACCAGAAATTGGCGGTACTGGCCACCGCAGCGCGCAACTGCCTTTCCACCATACCATTCAATGCATCGTGGTAAGCTTTAGCGTATTCATAGCTGTGCACCCACTGGTTGTACTTATTTTTTACCACATTACCCGCAGCATCTTTCTGATAAATTTTGCTGGTATCAAACCCAGACTTCACTTTCTGTTCTGTCAGCAGCAGTGTATCAGCCAGTTTATGACTATCGTTTACAATGCGCCAGATTTCTGCCTGTACGTCCTTTATGTAGACCGCATCACCTGTATAGAAATTATAGCTATTGCCAAACATTTCAGGCAGCTGCGATTCAAAAAAAGCATGAATACCGCGCTGCCCGGTCAGCTGCCCGTCATGGTTAAGCGAAGTATGCAATGGCATATTGGCATCGCCCAGGTAATGGCCCAGGTCGGCCGACAGGAAGAGTATCTCCGCTTTTTTCTTGTCCTGGAAGGCCTTGGTTAGTTTCTGCATTACTTCCATCATATACCAGGGCAGTATGCCGTTCTTGTCAAGGAATTTGGCATCGTACTTAGCATTGGCCGCCTTCATGGTTTGCGGCAGACTGTCTGCCGGACTGGCCTGAAAGGATTCCATATCAATATAATGGCGTGCAAATTCGGCTTTGTCGTTAATGGTGTACTTTCTAACGTCCGGAATCACCGATTCTTCGGTAATAAAATCGATATGATTATAGAAAAAAGTTCTCATGCCTTCGGGCAATGCAAACACAGCGGCATTATTGATGTGCTGGTGCCCCCAGGTACCCCATGAAACCAGGAACACAGACCCGGCAACAAAACCAGCAACAAGGATGAGAGAATATATTCGCTTTTTCATTGATTATTTTTTTTCGACGGCAAAGCTAACAGCTCAAAGCTGGCAGCTAACCGCTTTCTTAATGTATATCTTTCAAATCAATCAGCCATTCGCCGTTTGATTTAACAATCTTAATGGTAGTAGTATCTTTTTTATACGAATTGGAGAACACATAATTAAGGGTAGAATCGCTGGTAGCCTGCGTAGTAATAACAATAATATTGGCTTCTTTGTGCCCCACCTTGTCCTCCTGCTTCCACTGTCCGTAGTCTGCTTTCCATTTGTTCAGCAGCATTTCATTTACCCCGGCAGAATCCTTGTAGAGATAGAAACTGGCTTTGTCATAATTACCATCCAGTGAGGCACGGATAAACTCACGGGCGGCTTCCTGTGCATCCGTTGCTTTTGTATAGCTGGCGTCATTGTTACAGGAAAGGATGGCCATTACCGCCGCAAGTGCAATGTATTTTTTCATATTTTTTATTTCAATGCAAAACTATTCAAAACAGGCTTGCAACAGCAAAGATTTTTGTAAGCTGCAAGGTTAAACCACAGCTGCACGTTGCACAGAGGGGCTGGAAAGAAATATAACCGCACCTGGTTATTAAGGACACCCTCCATTTGTTAACACACAGTTAACCCTGAGTCACAATAATCACTGCCCTTCCTGCTGCCACTACCCACAGTTCACCAGCTATAAAAAAGAAAGGCGCTACAGAGCGCCTTGTTTTGATAATTCCGGATTGATTGTTTTTTATTGCTGGTTTCCATCTTCCTTTATCTTTTCCCGATCGTAAGCCCTGATGATGGCTTTTACCAGGCGGTGACGAACCACGTCCTCTTCATCTAATTTAATATGTGATATGCCATCTACGTTTTGCAGGATGCGCACCGCCTTTTCCAGGCCACTACGCTGGTTACGGGGCAAATCCACCTGTGTCATATCGCCTGTAATAATGGCTTTTGCGTTTGAGCCAATACGGGTAAGAAACATTTTCAACTGCAGATCGGTCGCATTTTGTGCTTCATCAAGGATGATAAATGCATGATCCAATGTACGCCCACGCATGTAAGCCAGCGGTGCTATCTCAATGGTGCGGGTAGTCATATAATACCCCAGTTTATCAGCGGGTATCATATCATCCAGCGCATCATATAAGGGACGCAGGTAAGGATCAATTTTCTCCTTTAAATCGCCCGGCAAAAAACCCAGGCTTTCACCTGCTTCTACCGCCGGGCGGGTAAGAATAATTTTCTTTACCAGCTTATTTTTCAAAGCCCTTACCGCCAGCGCTACCGCGGTATAGGTTTTACCGGTACCGGCTGGTCCAATGGCAAACAGGATATCGTTTTTATCGATGCCCGCCACCATGCTCTTCTGATTACTGGTACGTGCACGCACGGTTTTGCCATGCGGACCAAACACCAGTATCTCATTGGGATTACGGTCTACAAAATGATCGACAGTTTCTGCATCATCGCCACCCAGTATCTGCTCGAAATAATTCTCACTCATGTGACCGTTCCTTTCCAGGTACTGCACAATGAGATCAATTTTTTCTTTAGCGCCCTCCACCTGTTCGGGAGAACCACTCAATTTTACCTGTGTGCCGCGGCTTAATACTTTTAAAAGGGGGAATTTCTTTTTGAGGATGTCGAGTTTACCGTTATTTACTCCAAAGAATTCTATCGGGTTCACTGACTCAAGGTTGATAATGGCTTCTGTCAATTCAGTTCAGTTTTAAAAGTCTGCCCTGCTAAAGGGGCAAAACTTTGTTAAAATAATTGTACGAATAATTTTACTGGCTGTCTGTTTCAAATATAATTCATCAACGTATATAAAACCTACACATAATTACTCACAAGCTGTGGATAATTGAATACGCAACTTATACATATCCGCTCCAAATAATGCCGGGAGCACCTGTTAACCATAACGTCTTAACCACCTGAATGTTTACCGGTGATACTGATTTTAATTTACTTCTGCCATGATTTTTTACAGTGCAGTCTGCCGCTGCTGGCCTAACTTTGCCGTATTAAACAACCCCATTCATGAGCAGTGTACTACAGGTAAATACCCTTATTAAAAACAACGATGCCGCATTGCAGCAAATCGGCGAAAAAATACTGGCAGCAGAAAGAATTACCCCGGCAGAAGGATTATTGCTTTTTGAAAAAGGCAGCCTTTCTTACCTGGGTACGCTGGCCAACTATGTACGCGAGAAACTGCACGGCAATAAAACCTATTTCAACCGCAATTTTCATATTGAACCTACCAATGTCTGTGTGTTCTCCTGCGCCTTCTGTGCCTATTCAAAACTCTATGCCCACCGCGAAGAAGGTTGGGAACTGAGCACCGCGCAGATGATGGATATCGTAAAAAGCTTCGACAACAAACCCATTACCGAAGTGCATATTGTGGGTGGTGTTCATCCCAAACTGAACCTGGATTTCTTTATAGATGTAATGCAGCAGATAAAAGCACACCGTCCCGCACTGCACATTAAAGGCTATACGGCGGTGGAGCTGGATTATATGTTCCGGAAAGCAAAACTTACCGCAGAAGAAGGCATGAAAAAACTGCATGCCGCCGGACTGGATTCTTTACCGGGAGGTGGCGCGGAAATTTTTCACCCGGACATACGGCAACAGATATGCGCAGACAAAGTAGATGCCGATGGCTGGCTGAACATACACCGTACTGCACATAAAATGGGCATGCACAGCAATGCCACCATGCTCTATGGCCATATAGAAAAATTTGAGCACCGCATCGATCATATGGAGCGCCTGCGCCAGCTGCAGGATGAAACAGGTGGCTTCAACACTTTTATCCCGCTTAAATTCCGTAACAAGGACAACGACATGAGCCATATACCCGAAAGCTCCGTAATAGAAGACATGCGTCTCTATGCCGTTGCCCGTTTATACCTCGATAATTTTCCGCACCTGAAAGCTTACTGGCCCATGCTGGGCAGGCAGAATGCACAGCTGTCGCTTTCTTTTGGTGTAAACGACCTGGATGGCACCATTGATGATACCACCAAAATTTATTCTATGGCCGGCAGCGAAGAGCAAACACCTGCCATGAGCACCGCCGAACTGGTGACCCTTATTAAACAGGTAAAACGCCAGCCGGTAGAAAGAGATACTTTGTACAATGAAATAAAAGATTACAGCAATGTAGCCGTAAAAGATATTGAGGTAGATCCTTCATTAAATTAAACTGCTGGGAACAGCTTTACAATAACTGTTCAAAAAAATAACCGCACAAATTGCTGTGCGGTTATTTTTTGTCAGGCGCAAAACTTTTTTCGTTGGGTAAAAACATATGCAGAAGCCAAAAGCGATCGGGGAATAGTTAAAAACCGTGTTTTCGGGCTAAAACTTGCAGGAAATGACGCAAAATTTTTTTCTTTTGGTCCAAAACTTTCAGGAAAAGGCCAAAAACTCTTTGCGGAAGGTGAGTTGTGGTCGGCCTCTTCAGGGATATCCGAAACAGGCCTGAAAGGCTGGCATATACCAGCGATGGGTGAAGCCCATCGCGCATTAACCGGGCCTCTTTAATTACAAATAGAAATTACATCCAACCTTGGGAATAAATATTGAAAAATCCACACCTTCAATTTCCAAAAATCACTCACGACTCACGACTCACCACTCAGCACTCCGGCAAACTCAGCGGGATATTGATGGCCAGGCCACCGTCGCTGGTTTCCTTGTATTTGCTGTTCATGTCCAGCGCTGTATCCCACATGGTTTTTATAACGGCGTCCAGTGAAACCTTGGCAAAATCCGGGCTGCTTTGCAGGGCCAGCTGTGCCGCAGTAATGGCTTTGATGGCGCCCATGGTATTGCGTTCTATGCAGGGCACCTGTACCAGCCCGCCAATAGGGTCGCAGGTAAGGCCGAGGTGATGCTCCATCGCAATTTCAGCAGCCATTAATGTTTGTTTTTGGGTACCGCCTAAACATTCTGTAAGAGCTGCTGCAGCCATTGCACTACTAACGCCTATCTCTGCCTGGCAACCGCCCATCGCTGCAGAGATAGTGGCGCCTTTTTTAAAAATGCTGCCGACTTCACTGGCAGTCATCAAAAACCGAATGATCTTTTCATCGGTATTGCCATCACAAAAAATAATATAGTATTGCAGTACTGCTGGTATCACTCCCGCTGCACCATTTGTTGGAGCCGTTACTACCCTGCCAAAGGACGCATTTTCTTCGTTTACAGCAAGGGCGAAACAACTCACCCAATCCAGGATATATTTAAAATCATTACCACCCTGGCGTATGGCTTCTGTCCAACTATTATAATCGTGGTAATTGCGTTGTTGCAATAATTTTTTATTCAGGTCAAAACCTCTTCGCTTAACAAACAGACCACCCGGCAAATTACCTTGTGTATGACAGCCCCGGTACATACATTCTTTCATTACATTCCAAACTGCCAGCACACCTTTTCTTGTTTCCTCTTCCGGTCGCCATGCGTTTTCATTTTCCATTACTACTTCACTAATATTCATACCGGTTCGAATACACCAATGCAAAAGATCTTCTGCAGTGTTGGTTGGAAAAGGCAACACAACTTCGCTTATCTCATCTGTTGAAGTTCCTTCTTTTACCACAAAACCTCCGCCAATTGAATAATAAGTTTCAGCAAATGTGTCTGCATTTACCAGCGTAACCAAAAAAGTAAGCGCATTGGGATGAAAGGGTAAAGATTCTGTAAACAAAAACTCAATGTCTTCCTGCGGATCAAAATCAATTTCATGTTTTCCACCCAGCAATATTTTTTTCATATTGCTGATGTCATTCATTTTAGCTGTTATATTGTTAACCTCGAATGTAACAGGATCTTCGCCACATAAACCCAGTTGTATTGCAATGCCGGTGCCATGGCCAATACCCGTTTTTGCCAATGAGCCGTACAGCAGTACTTCTACATTTTTAACCTGCTGTAAAATATTTTTATCGTTGAGCGATTGCAGAAAACGCAATGCCGCTTTCCATGGACCAAGCGTATGGCTGCTGCTTGGCCCAACGCCAATTTTAAACATATCAAACACAGAAATGGCTTCGTGGCTCAA
>JANPGT010000924.1:0-10162 GCA_031424135.1 Chitinophagaceae bacterium | reverse complement strand
CTGAGCTGGTAATTGCCATTCACAAAATCAGCTGCCTGCCATTCGTCCGTAAGGGTATCGCCTGCCGTTACCGCATAAGAACGCATTTTCATACCTGCAGCTTCTGCGCCGTAAACACTGAATGGTGCTCCTGCAGACCTGCCGCCAAACGCCTCATTACCTGCCCTGAACTGCACGGTAAATGATTTTTTTGCAGCATCGAAATTGCCGTCTGCATATAACTGGTAGGGCAAAGCGCAGGAAGGGCGGATACCGCTTTCCTGTTTGGGCATAACAGCAGCGGTGTATAATTGCTGGTTTACTGTTGTAATTTCTTCCTGCGTTAGCGGCCGGTAGCCGGAAGGATCCTTTTTAAACTGGGCCTTGTGTACGCCTTCATAAAATTCATCCTTCTGCGGAAAAGAAGGAATCGCTATTTTTTCCCCTGTATATGGCCTGAATACCGACGTCAAGTCTCCGCAAACCGTACGCCGCCATTGGGTGATATTGCTTTCCTCTATCTGCTTGCCAAATTTCTGCTGCAGGAAATGCTCCATAAAACGAAGTATCGATGTATGATCAAACACCTGCGAACATACTGCACCTCCCCTGCTCCAGGGCGAAGCAATCACCAACGGCACACGGTAACCAAGACCGATGGCACTTTCACGGGCATGTGCCTTATCGTGACGTTTCATATCCTGTTCAAGGGTCACAAATTCTACAGCAGTATCGATGCCCTTGGAAACCAGTCCACTGTTCTTCTCGGTTGGGTGCGGCGCCAGGAACGGAGGCACATGATCAAAATAACCATCGTTCTCATCGTAGCATAATATGAAAATGGTCTTCTTCCATACCTCAGGCTTTTTAGTAAGAATATCCATTACTTCAGATACATACCAGGCACCATACCAGGGTGCGCCGGGATGATCAGAAAAATTCTCAGGTCCTACTACCCATGATACCGTTGGAAGCGACCCATTATTTACGTCTTCCCTGAACTGGTGCAGCACATCGCCCTTTGGAATTTTCATGGTTCTTTCGGCATCTCCATCTTTATAATTAAGTGTGTCAAGACTGCGGTAATGCGGATCTTTTATATTAGTGCAAAATGCTTTTGCATGCAGATTCTTTTCATACTGAGATAATTTTTCAAAGTTTTCAGCTGTATACTTTTCAATATCTGCGCTTGCTTTCTGTAACCAGTATTTTTTCTGCTCAATCGTTTTCTTCAGTTCCTCCATCTCTTTACCAGCAACGGCCATTGCCGCAAGTTTGGTTTCCAGTGCAGTAATTTCTTCCGGCAGCAGTTTTACCATTTTGTGGATATACGCCCGGTATGACGCAGAAAACCGCACGTTGTACTGAGAAAACCACTCAATGGGATTATCTGTAAAATTGGCCAGCCATGCGTCCTCTTCGCCTTCCAGCCCTGAGGATAAACTGATTTCATTCTGGTAGATTTTCCAGGAAATATTATTTTGCTCAAGCCGCTCGGGGAAGGTAGTCCAGCTGGCTTCCTTATCATAATCCAGGTCTTCATTGCGCACATGGGCATGGGCTGCTGCATTAAGTGAAGGCCTTACCGTACCGGTCCAAAGATAGAGGCGGTTAGGCGTGGTACCGGTTAAAGACGAACAGAAATTCTGGTCGCATACCGTGAAAGCGTCAGCCAGTGCATAATAGAAGGGAATGTCTTCACGGTTATAATACCCCATGGTCAGCGGCGTTTTTTCAAACCCCTTATGTCCCGATGGTTTTGCCAGCAGCCATTTATTGTGCTTGCCCGCATTGCCTGCATCCACCTGGTTGGTCCAGGAATGCGGCAAAGAACCCAGCCAGGTAGATTTTGTTTCTTTGATGTTTAACCTGAAAGGGGTATAGGTTTCTCCTGCAGCATTCGTCTGCAGCCAGGCTACATTATTATCCGGCTGCTTCACTACCCTTGGATCATTAAAGCCCCTGACACCCCGCAATGCGCCATAGCAATGATCAAAAGACCGGTTTTCCTGCATCAGTACTACAATATGTTCCGCATCAAGGTAAGTACTGCCCGGTGCGGGGTTGATGGCCATTGCCCGCAGCACGGATTCCGGCAACAGACCCGCCAATCCTGTACCCCCGGATAAGAGTGCAGCCTTTTTAATGAACTCTCTTCTATTGTCCATACGGTATTTTTTAATTGCAATAATAGCAGCAGGCAGCGCACTATACAGCATTCCACTATTAATAATGCATGAAATTTAACCTTTACAAACCAGGCGGCCAGTATTAATGCTCCGCGCCAGCTGATTTTCCCCTACCCCCACAATACAGCTGACAAAAAAATTATTTATTTGTTATCTTGTCGTCTGCCAGTGACTGGTTTATTATCCTTTCATATATTCAACCATGAACAACACCCTTGCCCCGTTCCGTAAGTTATCGTTTGCCCTCCTGCTGTTTTGTTTGGCAGCCGTAGCGGCCACCGCGCAACCAAAAGTAAGGAAAACAGTTTTCATTATTGCCGATGGTATCCCTTCGGATGTAATAGAGAAACTGCCTGTACCCAATTTAAAAGCCATTGCAGCTGCCGGCGGGTATACACGGTCCTATGTGGGTGGTATTAAAGACAGTTACAGCCAGACACCTACCATATCGGCGGTTGGTTACAATAGTGTGCTCACGGGCACCTGGGTAAATAAACACAATGTATGGGACAATGATATTGCAGCTCCCAATTACAGCTATCCTACTATTTTCCGGCTGCTGAAGGAACAATACTCTGATAAGAAAACCGGCATCTTTTCAAGCTGGCTCGATAACAGGACCAAACTGGTAGGCGACCATATTGTTGCCACGGGCAATATTGGGGTAGACTATGTTTTCGATGGGCTGGAAAATGACACCGTACAGTTTCCACACGATAAGAAGAAGGTTTACATGAACACCATTGATGAAGCGGTAGCAAAAAAAGCAGCCGCTGTAATAAAAACGGATGCACCAGATCTTTCCTGGGTGTATTTGGAATATACAGACGATATGGGTCATATGCATGGTGATGGTCCTGAGTTTTACAAGGCCATCACCCTTGCCGACAACCGCATTGGCTATATCTGGCAGGCTATCCAATACAGGCAGCAGCATTTTAATGAAGAATGGCTGATAATCATCACCACCGATCATGGCCGCAATGCAGCTACGGGAAAAGACCATGGCGGACAAAGTGATCGGGAACGCGCATCCTGGATATTCACCAACGCAAAAAAATTGAACCAACAGTTTCGCGCACCGCTTTCTTCTGTAACAGATATTATGCCTTCCATTGCACGTTTCATGCAAATCAATATTGCAAGAGACCAGGCATTTGAAATTGATGGCATTCCCTTTTACGGGCCCCTCTCTTTTGTTCATCCAACATTTCAACAAACCAACAATAGTCTCAGTATCAACTGGACAGCCATTAGCAAAACAGGCGTAGTATCTATCTGGATAACACCCACCAATCAATTTAAAACAGGTGGCAAGGATGAATATACTGAATGGAAAAAAGCACCTGTTTTGCAGCAGAAAACCACCCTTTCACTTGTGGGAAAGCCGGCTGGCTGGTATAAGATTGTGCTTGAAGCCGCTAACAACAGGAGTAATTACTGGATTGAAATAAAATAAATAACCTGCAGAAAAAGGGGAGGCTGGCGGCCTATCTATACATTCTCTACAGTAGCAGTGTGCTGCAACCGCATCATCATTTCTATACAGGCCCTGCCATTGTGATAAGGGCATTTCCAGAAACCGGCTTTGTCGTTTTCTTTCATTACAGAATAATCTGCATTCACTCCCCAGGCCCATTCTCCCGGTACTGTATCGCGCATATACTTTTTTATAAAATGCCAGCTGTTGTGCGATAGTTGCAGGTATTTGTCCTGCCCGCTCAGCTGCCACGCATTGAAAAAACCAAGCATCGCTTCTGCCTGCGGCCACCAATGCTTTTCCTTTATGAGATGATGGCTGGCGGGGCTGTATTCATACCACAATCCGCCATCCGCATCCAAACCCTCCATTGAAGCGTCTGTTATACGAATGGCATGTACGCGCATCTTTTTTTTCCAGCTGCTGTCATCGATAATTTCGGCACACTGTTGCAGTAACCAGGCAGCTTCTATATCATGTCCGTAGGAAATCACATCAGGTTTCAGGTTCCATACTTCATCAAAAAACAGTAAAAGATGTCCGGTATTTCTGTCGATCATGTGCTCATCAAATACCTCCAGCAATTGTATGATCCTTTTCCGCAGCAATGCATCGGGCCACTGCTTGTAGAGGTTAGCATAAGCCTCAATTATATGCAGGTGGGTATTCATTGTCTTTTTTTCGTTCGCATCTTTGTCGCTCAACCGCATGTCCTGTAAATACTGCCAGTCCCTGGCAAAAGCTTCGTAATACCCTTTATATGATGTATCGAAACTCATTTCCTCTATCAGCAGGAATAACTGGATGGACTGCTCCAGCAGGGTTGGATCTTTCACAGCCTTGTAATATTCACTCAAGCCGTACAGATAAAATGCCATGCCGTAAACCTGTTTACGGGTGTCCAGTGGGTGACCACCCGCATCAACAGACCAATACATGCCACCATATTGTCTATCTATAAAATGAACAGATAAATAGGTGTAAGCCCTTTCAGCAACCGCGAGGTATTTATTTTCCCGCGTAAAATTAAAGGCAGCAGAAAAAGTCCATAAAACACGCGCATTCAGCACCAGGCCCTTAGCAGCGGCGTTGTTTACAACATTGTTGTTGTTAATGCTGCCATAGAACCCGCCCTGCTCATTGTCTATAGTATGGCTCATCCAGTATTGCAGGATGTTTTCCAGTTCAGCACTTAGTTCCCGCCTGTATTCACTTATGTCAATCAAAAAAATAATTTACTTTTTATCAATTACAATGTATACCGCACCTCTTGGAGGTATGCTGACCCTTATACCTGTACTGGTAGTAGCCGAATTGGCTTTTAAGGTAGCGTAATCGGCAGGTCCACCGGCAACACCTGCAGGTCCGCTGCCATTCACCAGCACTTTTCTTGAAAACTCACCGTTATCGTTGCTGCCTTCAAGGCTATACCAGTAAAAGCGGTTTCCAATGCGGAAATTTTTCATTTTTACTTCGGTTACCTGGGCCGTACCACCCGTATTTACCAATGTTACACCTGCCTGGCCGGAAGAAAAAGTTGAGCCATAGGCTTTTACCACGGTGCTATTGCCCGTTACTTCGGCCAATACCAGGCGGTCGCCCAGCATCTTTTGCATAAAGTACATATAATAAAACGACGGACGGGGGCTCCATTTGGCAACACTGGGCTCATCACCTGCACTGAATAAGCCATGATCATCTCCGTTACTCCAGCCATTTAACAAATCCCAGCGGGCAGCCATTCCATATTTATTTTTAATTGCTTCACCCATAACCAACGCTGCAAACACACCGCTTACATTTGACACCTGCTGTTTGGAAGTATTGGAAGTAATATTCCATTCATCCATGGCAATGGGTTTTATTGCCGCGCCATTTGACTGCAGTGTTTGGGTAATATAATTCATCATGGTAGCCGGCTCGGTAAGTGCAGCTGTTAAGATGACATCGGAACTGGCATTGGTATTATAGGGCGTAAAATAATTATGCGCCACATAGAAATCCGCTTTCCCGTTCACTGCGGGTATCAGGCCGGCATTCCATGTTTTGCGGGTGGTCGTTTGCCAGGGCTCAGGTGCAGGAGCTTCCGCCGTTACTGCGCCAATATAAATTTTCTTGCCAATTTCTGCAGCCGCTTTCTGCATAGAATCTACAAACACTTTGAAATGCTGTCCGTACAGGGCGCCTGTCAAAAATTCAGGTTGCCCGTCTTTGTTGGCGGCTACATCTATCCGGTAGCCCCATTCCCAGTTACCATAATTTTCATTACCAATTTCCCATAACTGTGTTCTTCCGTTGTCATACCTTACCCAATCGGCCGCCATGTGTGCTGCAGCAGCCACGGGATTAGTACCTGTACCATAACGAGCATAACCATAATTGACAGTAATGATTCCTTTGTTATTGGTCTGCTGCAGCATGCTGTAATAATTATCCAGGTTGCATTGCCAGTTATAATTGGTTTTTCCAAAATTATATCCCGGGTTATCTTTTGTGCCATCGTCTTTTACCAATTTAAGAGGCGCATCTGCCGGAAGCGCATCCTGCTGGGCATTCCAGAAATAGCAATCGCTGGAACTGCCGCCGGGAAAACGGATGATATGCGGATGCAGGTTAGTAATGGGCTCAATAAATTTTGGATCACCTGCTACAGGGCCCATCCACCATACCGCGTTGTGTCCAAATTCTGACAATGGTATTTTGGTGATGATACTGGAAGCATCAACCGTTACTGTATTTACAATACCTCCGGCCAATGCCGCCTCAGCATAAGAAGGAGTGGTAAAAGTCCTGGGCTGCCAGTCGTCCAGGAAAAATCCAATGGTAGCAGCCACCGAAGGATCAATGGCAGGCGCTATCACCACAGCCGTATCTGTGGGGGGCACCACCGGCGTAGTGGAACCTGATTTCTTACTGCAGGCAAAAAAAGAAACGATGGCGAAGGCAGCAGCTGTTACCAGCAGTGTACGTATCAGGGGCATAACATATTTTTAATTTATCAATGACTGTTTTTTAAGATCATTTTTTCCGGTGTATTTTTATTGACGGAGGAGATATATTCCCCGTTTCTTTTTATCAGTTCCAGGACGGTATCAACCGATTTGGCTGAAGTAAAGCCGTCTTCCGGGTTGTTCATCACATAATCCAGTAATTTATTAATAGAAGAAACGGCAACATGCATACGGGTATCAGATGAAGCATAATAGATGTATACCGTTCCGTCATCATCGGCTATCCATCCATTGCAGAATACTACATTGGATACATCGCCCACCTGTTCGTCTCCTTCTGGTGCCATAAAATACCCGGCAGGTTTATGAATTACCCTGGTGAGATCATGCAGGTCTGTCATAAAAAGATATAATACATAGCGCAGACCAGCAGCCGTATTTCTTACCCCGTGCGCCAGGTGCAGCCAGCCATGGACTGTTTTAAGCGGTGCTGGTCCCTGTCCATTCTTGGCCTCGTATACGGTGTGATATACTTTCGGATCTATAATTACTTCCCTGTCTATCACGGCCCTGGTAATATCGGCGGCCAGTCCAAAACCGATACCGCCCCCTTTGCCGGCTTCAATAAAACTATCCTGCGGCCTTGTATAAAAGGCATACTGACCGTTTACAAATTCAGGATGCAATACTACATTGCGCTGCTGCGGAGAGAGCGTTACCAAATCAGGAAGGCGCTCCCATTTTACCAGGTCCCTGGTGCGGGCTATTCCGCATTGTGCAATGGCGGAAGATTGATCACCGGGCGAGGCTGCCGGGTCCCTTCTTTCAGTACAAAACAGCCCGTATATCCATCCATCTTCATGCTGCACCACGCGCATATCATACACATTGGTATCGGGTACGCTGGTTTCAGGCATTACAATGGGGCAGGACCAGAAACGGAAACCTTCTACCCCGTTATCACTCTCTGCAACAGAGAAAAAACTCTTTCGATCAGTTCCTTCTACCCTCGCCACCAGTAAGAATTTATTGTTCCATTTAATGGCGCCTGCATTAAAAGCTGCATTGATACCATAGCGCAGCATCAGGTAGGGGTTCCTGTCATAATTTAAGTCATACTGCCAGAATAAGGGCGCATGTGCTGCGGTAAGCACGGGATAATGATACCGGTGGTACACACCATTGCCAAGCGCTTCCTCTTTGTTGGTCCGTGCCAGCAATGCTTCATGGGCGGCTTCAAGATCCCTCAGTCTTTGGTCAAAATTTGCTTTCATCTTTTGTCTTTTTAAATCCCACCAGGCCTAAATAAGTACTATAGGTAAACACTTTTAATTCTCTAATTTATCCCACCATGTTTTCTTCAATACTGTCGCCACCAATACCAGAATAACAACCGTCAGCAGCAGGGGAAGTTTCATCCACAATACTATATACATGGGTAAAATGGTAAGGCAGGTCTGGGCGATGATACCCAGCACGACGTTAAACATATCCAGCCTGAATCTTTTGTTAGGCTGAAATAAAGGATCTTCCGCTACTACCATTGCGTGTACCGGCTTCCAGAAACCCCAGGGCCTTACGTTTTTATAGAATGATTTTAGCGTAGCCGTATCGGTGGGCGCTGCGGTATAGGTACCAATAAAACAGCCGGTCAGCGACAAAATAAACAATACCGGGAAATAATATAAAAATTGCGAACCTTCAATCAGTCTTGAGAATACCATGGCAGCAATAATACCTACCAGCATCCCGTAAAAAAAACCATTGGCGTTAAAGCGCCACCAATACCATTTCAGCATATTGGCTGCTATGTATCCGCCATACAGCGCGGATACAATCCACTGCAGTATACTGTTAACGTCTTTTGCAAAAAATCCCAGGCCAATACCCGTAATTACCACCAGCACGCCAACCAGGTAGTTCATAGTAATAATTTTCTTTGTGCTGGCAGCGGGATTGATATGTTTTAGATAGATATCATTTACAATATAAGCCTGGGCGGCGTTGAGTGTGCCGGAAAACGTTCCCATGAAAGCACCCAGCAGGCCGGTCAGTACCAGGCCCAGTATACCTACCGGCAGAAAATTATTGATGGCGCCCGGTAATATTCTTTCAAAATCTGTTCCTCCTTTACCATCGGAAAGATTCAACTGGTTATAATACAGCAATGCCAGCACCGTTAACCCAATGACCATGGAATAGCGGATAGGCAATAGAACAATAGATACAAAGCCAGTCATCTTTGAAGCATCTTTTGGAGAGCGGGTAGACAATACCTTCTGCATATCGTAGTTGGGCGCAGGTCCTGCAAGACTGGCAAATACGCCCTTAAACAGCATCATCATAAAAAAAATACCAAATAATCCATATCCATCGTCCGCAATCTTCTTATTGGCATCTGCTACAATGTTTGACCAATCCAGTCCCAGCTGCCAGCCAAAAAATGGGTTCTCCCAACCTGCGGGCACATGCAACTGCTGCCCCTGCAGGTGTATCATTGCTATTACAGCGATGGCAATACAACCCACAGTCATAATAACATACTTGATTACATCGCCCAGCACAATGCTGTGCATACCGCCAAGAATGGAATAAAACATGGCGAACAGGGAAAAAATGGCTCCGTAGAAATGAGCTACATACTGCGGTGCTATGTCAAACGGCACATAGGCTTTAACATACTGCCAGGGCACAAATATTTCAATAAACTTACCCAATCCGACAAACCCATATGCCAGGAAGCCCAGGCATCCCACCAGGGCAAATACCACTACAATGGTATGCGATCCGCGTATACCCCTTCCGGTGAGACCAAACCGGCTGGCCAGCCATTCTGCACCGGTGTTGGCGTTTGACCTTCTTAACCATTTGGCCAGAAACATCATATTAAAAACCTGGTTAAAAACCGGCCATAACCAGGGTATCCAGATACTTTTTATGCCATATACAAAACATAGTGAAATCATCCACATGGTACCACTGATATCAAACATATCACTGGCATCGCTTAAGCCCAGCATATACCAGGGCAGCGATTTACCACCCATCAGGTAGCTCTCCTTATTCAGTTTGGCTTTTTTGCGAAACCAGAAACCCAGCGAGACCATCAATACCAGGTAGCTGACTATAATGGCAATGTCAATTAATTGTAATTTCATGTAGCGATTTAGATAGCTGTTAGCCTTTAGCTATTAGCTTTTAGTAATCCCTGACAAATTATTTTATACCCGTATAAAGGCATCCTTCGCAGCCGGCCAACCAACAGCTAAAGGCTAACAGCGAATAGCTTTCTCTACCGGTACAATTTTTCTTTCGTTACATCCTTCTGAAACAGGGTTCTTTTGTTATCATAAAATAATTTAAAATCTTTTGCAGAAGCTTCTCCTTTAAAAGGTGTATAATATTCATACCTGCCCTGGGGCGACTTCCCGGCATTGCGCCAGGCCAGTGCGTATGCAATCCTGTGCATGCCAATAGCAGGCAGCAACGCATTCGTCCACCAGGTACTGTCTGGCAAAGTGCCATAACCAAACTCTGTCAGCGCGGCCACCTTATTTTTTTCT